>CAKZPJ010000038.1 GCA_937138955.1 uncultured Flammeovirgaceae bacterium
AAAATCTTTAAAAAGTTATATCCAAAATAATTGGTTCTATCTTATAATTCCCGGTGGCTTCTCTGACTGCTTGATGATGAAGTTATTATCTACCAACGAAGTGGACGCCACGCGGCCGTATCTTTTAGCTCAGTAATGGTCTGCTTCAGACGTGCTTTATTTTTAGTAAGCCGATCACGGAAGGCCATCAGATTCTTCAACTTGAGCAAACAAGCCGGGGGTAACTGCCTAGGTTTCAATGTGCGCTCATGCAGACAGACCAACGGAGCAATGCGTTGCGAGTCTACCGCGCGACGGTCGCTTGATCGTTTTTACCTTGGGTGATTCCTAGAGACCGTTTCAAATGCAAAGGGCTCACTAGCGTATAAGACAGAGTATGCTCTTGCAAAAAGCAGCGTAGTGCCAGCGTATAATGACCCGTGTGCTCCATGCAAAACAAGCTGTTGCTGCCTTCTGCTTTTTCAACCAGGTAAGCAACTGTTTGAACCCGGTAGTTGTGTTAGCAAATTATTGATGATTGAAATCATCAGGGTTTTCTTTACAGCAGAAAGCAACATCCAGGATAGCTTTGGAAACATCGATACCGACAAAATAGCTGAACTTCATAACTTCGTTGTTAGGGTGAAACATCAAGACCCAAATGTATTGAAGCCGCTAATCCCCGCGTGGCGTCCACTTTCGTAAGTCTTCCTTAATGTTCTAAATGGCACAAGGCTTGATACAAAAGTGTAAGGGCCACCGCGGCGCGGACTAATTCCGGCGCTAAAGCTAATTTATTAGTGGACGCCACGCGGGCGACCCCGTAGCCATCGGATAGTCTCTCAAATTGTGCTTGCATATCTTATCAGTTTGGTTTCTAATAAGATATACCGATGGCCTTTCTTTCCAAATCAAAATTCCCTAACACGCTCGTATGTTTGTGGAAGTCACATGACTCAGACGAATATAGTAGCTTAGTGTTCCTAGGCAGATGAAGGATGTCTTCGGTTTGTCTATCAGCGAAGGTAGTATCAGCAACTTACTGCAAAGAACTGCCCGAAAGACCAGTCCGATCTACGAGCATATTCAAGCAGAACTCCAAACGGCTACTTATGTAGGCAGTGATGAGACTGGGGCTAAGATCAATGGCAAGAACGCTTGGGTATGGGTATGGCAGAATGCGAAGAATACCTTTTTGAAAGTTTCCCCTTCTCGGGAGCCAAACGGTGGAAGAGACTTTCCCGGATGGACTGCCTCAAGCTACTATCGGTTCAGATCGCTGAACCCAGCAGCGAGGAAAAGTTTATCAGCCAACCGAAAAGAAAGCTTACCAGCTAGAGTGCCGACTGAATCGTTTGTTGATCCGACACCTAGACCCAGAGCAATATCTTAATACCCTTATCTTTCCAGAAGTCTTTGCTCAAGCACCGGGACTCGTTGTTGGTCTTCCTCTATGATTTGGAAGTGCCCCCCGATAACAATGCCTCAGAGAGGGCTATCCGCAATGTGAAAGTAAAGCAGAAAGTCTCTGGCCAGTTCAAAACCGGTCAAAATGCTTTCTGTACGCTGCGTTCAGTCATTGATACGCTTAAAAATCGCAACTTAAATGTCTTTGATTACCTAGCGCAAATCATGGCTAGCCCGGCTACCTAAGTAGCTACTAGTTTAAGAAGCATTCCTAAAAAACAGTCTCTGCTTAACCAATGGCCTGCTCCAAATCAGCAATTAAATCAGCACTATCTTCAATACCTACGCTCAACCGAATTAACGAATCGCTTAACCCGGTTTTTACCCGCTCTTCTTGCGGAATGCTGGCGTGAGTCATACTGGCCGGATGCCCCGCTAGAGACTCGACCCCTCCTAAAGATTCTGCTAAAGCAAATACTTTCAACTTTTCTAGTGTCTGAAAAGCGTCTTCCATCCGGTCTCCTTTTAATACAAAGGATAGCATACCGCCAAAATCACGCATTTGCTTACGGGCTATTTCGTAACCTACCGATGTTTCTAAACCAGGGTAGTAAATGCGATCAACTTTAGTATGGTTATTCAGGTATTCAGCTACCTTCTGGCCGTTCTCACAGTGACGCTGCATTCGCACGTGCAGCGTTTTAATTCCTCTCAGTACCAGAAAGCAATCTTGAGGACCCGGCACAGCACCGCAACTATTCTGAATAAACCCTAGCTGTTCATCTAGTTCGCTATCGTTTACAATCACCGCACCCATTACCGTATCGGAATGCCCACCTAAATATTTGGTGATGGAGTGCAGTACCATATCCGCCCCCAAGTCCAGTGGGTTTTGCAGATAAGGCGTAGCAAAGGTATTATCTACCACCGTCCAAGCATTATGAGTTTTAGCCAGATTAGCCACAGCCTGAATATCCACCACATTCATCATTGGATTGGTGGGAGTTTCTACCCAGAACATCCGAGTTTTGTCGGTAATCTTTTCCTTCGCTGATTCCAGATTATTCATCGGAACAAAATGAAACTTGATGCCATAATTGGCAAAGATTTTGGTAAAGATTCGGTAGGAGCCCCCGTACAGATCGTTGGTGGAAATTACTTCGTCGCCGGGTTTAAGCAGTTTTATAACCGCATCAACCGCCGCCATACCGGAAGCAAAGCAACGGGCGTGGCTACCGTTTTCTAGCGCGGCGAGATTATTTTCCAAAGCATGGCGGGTTGGGTTCTGAGTACGAGCGTATTCGTAGCCTTGGTGGTCGCCAGGTGAGGCTTGTACGTAAGTAGAAGTTTGGTAAATAGGGGTCATGATTGCCCCGGTGGTGGGGTCAGGCTCTACCCCGGAGTGAATGGCTTTGGTTCCGAATTTCATAAGTACAGTAGATTGAAAAAGAGAGATAGCCAATCTTACGAGATTATTACGTTTTAGTTCTCAGAATTGACTAACCTACACAACTAAATAGATGAGGCCGATTGGTCGTCCTCGAGAAGATTATGATAAAGCAGGCTGTTCGTAATTTAAATACAACTTTTCGACACCATCGCACTACGTTATTGCTTTTCGGGTGGATGAGCATTTGCCCCTTACTCAGCAGCTCCATAATCTCTTACAAAGTAGTTCAGTACGAACAGGCTCTTTCTGTCCTTTCTGGTGAAATCTGGCTACTAATTGGCGTAATAAGCTGCTTGGCTATGGGCATTGCCCTGATACCTGCTTCTTTAGTAGCCCTAGTAGCGGGGTATTTTTTAGGCTTTTCAACTTTACCTGGAGTAGTTATTCTTTATACTCTTGCTTCTCTGATAGGATTTCAGTTAACGCGATGGATAGACCAGGGAGTATTCATTGGTGTACTGAAACAATTACCGCCCAAACAGGCGAAGGTAGCTCATCAAATCGAACGGGGTATTGTCCACAACCAATTAGGCTTGACTACCTTAGCTCGGATGTCACCAATCATGCCCTTTACCGTGATGAATATGGTATTACCTTTAGCGGGAGTATCGTTACGGAATTATTTACTGGGAGGATTTATTGGAATGTTACCCCGAACATTTTTCCTGATTTGGTTAGGAAACCAAGCTCAAGAAATTCGCTTTTTAATCGAGCACAATGGTGATATTACCACTCAACTACTTTCGGCCAGCATCGTAGTTCTGACGCTTATTGGAACTGGATATTACGCCAAGCGTATTTTCCAGCAGCAGTTACCACAAACCCCATTCAAAAATAAAGAGAGACAATAATACGTTGCCTCTCTATTAAATCTCAAGTATCAGTTAATACCCTGAATTCTGTTGAATCAAGTCAGTACCTACCAGATCAATCTGAGCCTGAGGAATGGGCATGTATTCGTGCTTATTCGCTTCAAATTGAGCTCCTGCTAGGTGGGTGCGACGAGTTCGTTCTACTTCCAGGTAGTCATTAATTACTTCATCGGCGATGCCCCAGCGTACCAGATCAAAGAAGCGATGCCCTTCGTGGGCCAGTTCCAACCGACGTTCGGTACGCAGTGCCGTAATAGCTTCACCGTAGCTTGCAAACAACTCGTAGGGTTGTACTAGGTAGTTAGCCGCGGGCGTGCTACCATCTAGCATCATCACGTACTCGCTATTCATCGCTCGTTCCCGCACTTGGTTGATGTACTGCCGTCCGGTTTCCAGATTACCCAGTTCAATGGACGCTTCGGCTTTCCACAATAATAAATCCGCGTAGCGAATGACATAGTAATTCAGCGCATTTACGTAGGGCCAAACGGGTAAATAGCTGGAAGAGTTAGCGGAAACTACTCGCTTCTTAGGGCCATACGGCCCGTAAGTCGCTAGATCGCGAGCCCAGCTTTCTTGGTACAAGCTATCTAAGTCTAGATAAGGAATACCCGGACGAGCCGTAGTATGATCGAGCCGGGTATCAATGAAATCATCTTCAGTCACATCTACGTTGTCCAGCACCGGTAGTCCGTCTGCATTAGTTTTGTAAGCATTGATCAGATTCTGGGTAGGACGATGAAAGCCGTACTGCGGATAAAACGGCCCGCCGGGAGGGGCTAGCCGATCCCCAATACCACCGTTGAAGTTTCGGGGAGAACCGTCGTTGATGGAGTGCTGAATGGCGAAGATAATTTCCGCACCATTATCATTTTCCGGTAAAAATACATCCCGAAAGTTTGCTATCAGGCGGTACTGACTGCTATTAATTACTTCATCGGCAGCCGCATTAGCCTCTGTCCATTTTTCTTGGAAAACATAGGTCTTAGTCAAATACGCCTGGGCCGCCCACTTAGTAGCCCGACCCGGATCAGCCTGGGTATTGGGTAAAGCGGTAAAAGCCGCTTGGAAATCTTCTTCAATCTTTTGCCAAAGCTGTTCCGAAGACAACGCGGTGTTAGAAACATTATAGTCATCGATACCCTCCGCCGTTTCGTCGAGATAAGGTATCTGATTGTAGGTTTTCTTCAGTTCAAAATAAAAGTGTCCCCGCAAAAAGCGCATTTCGCCCATTCTTTGGACTTTAAGTTCAGCGTCGAACTCTTCAGAAGCATTCAGTAGGCGAATGGCTTGATTTGCTCGGTTCACCCCTTCGTACAGGGCGAGCCACTTACGTTGTACATCAATGATGGTAGGGTCAGTATTGTATATTTCCATCTGGTGGATTTGGTTCTGATCACCGGTTCCGCCCCCGCCCTTGTAGGCATCATCCGAAAGTACGTCACCAAAACTCCAGTTGGAGGCGGGGGAGTTGAACGCATTAGTGGCCTCGTCAATCTGTCCGTTCAGAATACTGTAGGCTGAGATAATCACTCCCTCTACATTTTCAGGCTCTAAAATTTGCTCCGGGGTGAGTTCCCCAATGGGTTCTTCTTGCAAAAAACTATCTTCCGAGCATGCGCTTAAGGCTACGCAAACGAATAAAATAAGTATCTTTTTCATGGTTGAATTGATTTTATTAGTCAATCAAATGAGTGTGTAAATAATTACAGTCCGATGTTAACGCCCAGTGTGAACGTACGAGACGGAGGATAAATACCCCGATCTACTCCAATGTCCAGGTTACGATTGTCCGACTGATGGTTTTGTAAGCCTACTTCGGGGTCCATTCCTTCGTAGGGAGTAATGACAAACAAGTTTTGGGCTTGCGCGTATACCCGCAAGTTGATTCGCTCACTAATCTGGCTGGGGAGCGTATAGCCGATTTGCAGGTTTCTAAGCTTGACAAAGGAAGCATCCTGCACAAAGTAGGAAGAAGGCCGGGCATTGCGGTTAGGATCGTCTAGCGATAAACGCGGCACATCTGCTCCAGCATTCTCGGGCGTCCAAGCTCCCAATGTTCGTTCGTTCCGGTTGTAGGCCGACAGGTTAAAAAAGTCGCCGTAGTAGCGGGTCAGATCGTACACTTGGTTTCCTTCCGAGCCAAAGAAGAACAGCGAAATATCAAAGGCTTTGTAATTAGCGCCCACCGTGATTCCGTAGGTAAAATCGGGGTGGGGCGAGCCGATGAAGGTACGATCCTCGTCGTCAATTACTCCGTCTTCGTTTACGTCGCGAAAGATAAGGTCGCCGGGTTGTGCTCCTTCCTGTTGGGCATGGTTGCTAATTTGTTCCGTAGACTGGAAGATGCCAATCGCATCGTGACCGTAGAACGAGGCAATGGGTTGGCCGACATCCGAACGCGATACTTCCTGATTGAAGTTGGTGGTGTGCAATGCCGAACGGGGAACGGATAAGAAATCAATATCCTCCGGTAGATCCACCAGTTCGTTCTGGATAGCCGCAAAATTGAGATCAACGTGCCAGGAAAAATCTTGCGAGCGATCATCCTGGTAGCTCGCGTAGAATTCAAAGCCAGAATTTTCCATAGCCCCTACATTATCCCAGATCGTCTGATTCGTGCCACCGGCTACCGGAGGCAACGGACGCTCTACCAGCAAGTCTTCGGTGCGTTTGTAGAAATAATCAGCCCCGGCCACTAGGCGGTTTTCCCACAAAGTAACGTCTACCCCGACGTTGGTTTGGGTGGTAGTTTCCCACTTTAAATCAGGATTAGCATTACGGGTTTCGGTAAAGCCCTGTCGCACACTGTTCTGTCCCCCGCCGATGGCGTAATTGGAATAAAACGGATTAGTAGCAAAGCTGGAAATAGTAGAAAAGGGCGGAATATCCTGGTTACCGTTTTGCCCGTAACCTACTCGTAGCTTTAGCTGGTTAATCGCCGGTACATTAAAGAAGTCTTCCTCCGAGATGCGCCACCCCGCCGAAATTGCCGGGAAACTGCCCCACTTGTCGTCACCTAAGCGGGATGAACCATCGCGCCTCAGGGTAAACGACAGTAGGTAACGCTGGTCAAACTCATAATTGAACTTTCCGAAGTACGAAAATAGTGACCATTCCAGTGCGTCTCCGGTATTACGTTGGTCGGCACCATCACCGCCATCCAGGTACTGAAAATTAGGTTCATCGTAGGGGAAACCTACTCGCGAAGCGCTAAAGCCCTCCCGATAGGAGTTCACCGATTCTATTCCGACCAAAACATCCACGGAGTGTTGCCCAAAATCTTTTAAGTAATTAAGCGTATTTGACCACACCCAGTCAGTACTAAAGTTGTTTTGAGTAGAGAGATTACTGGCCAGCCGCTGGCTCAGAATATCGCTGTACTGAGGGGCAAAATTACGGGAGTTAAAATTAGTATAGCTTAGTCCGAAGTTAGTCCGGAACGTCAGTTCGTCTAACAACCGAACATCAGCGTAAGCGTTTCCGAACAGCCGTAGTGTCAGTTCCTGATTATCGCGGTTGCGGTACAGTTTGCCGAGTGGATTTTGTACGTCATTGAGAGGGTTACCTCCAAACTCGCCATTATTATCACGCACGGGTACAATAGAAGGAAAGCGAAACGCATCATACACCACGCTACCCAGCACTGAATTGGTGGTAGTTTCCGTTTGCCACGAATGAGCTACCGAAAGGTTCTCGCCAATCGTTAACCAATCAACGGGCTTAAAATCGGTATTGATCCGGGCGGTTACGCGCTGGAAATCAGTGTGCTGCAAAATTCCTTCCTGATCGAAGAAACCAAGCGACAGAAACGAGTGTGCCTGCTCACTACCTTTGCCAAACTCCAAGAAATGCGATTGTATCAAAGCCGGCTCAAAAATCTCTTCTATCCAATCGGTGTTGGCTGAAGGAATAGTTTGCTCAGCATCTAAAAAGGCGGGAATCAATGGGTTAGCCCCATCACCATAAATGTCACTGGCGGGAGTGTTACCATCGTTGCGGGTCGCTTGCCACAGCAAATCGCCGTATTCCTGCGCTCCCAGTTGATCAGGCAGGTTAAACGCCTGCTGTAATCCGGTGTAGGAACGTAACTTAATGGCGGGTTCTTCGCTAGTACCTTTCTTCGTAGTAACAATTACCACTCCGTTGGCCGCCCGCGAACCGTAGATCGAGGCCGAAGAAGCATCCTTGAGCACCTGCATGGACTCAATATCATTGGGGTTAATTAAATTAATACCCGAAGTAGTCGGTACACCGTCAATGATATAGAGCGGATCATTATTACGAATGGTTCCGAAACCACGAATCCGAACAGCCGTATTGGCTCCCGGTGAGTTATCACTGATGACACTCACTCCGGCTATTTGACCTTCCAGCATCTCGTCAACCCCGGCGACCGGAAAGCTCTGAACATCCTCGATTTCTACCACCGATACTGCTCCGGTCAGGTCTTTTTTATCTTGGGTAGTGTAACCAGTTACGACGACTTCGGAAAGTTGAGCCGCATCGGTCATCATCTGTACATCAAAAGTAGATTGAGTACCGATGGTAATTTCTTGGGTTTCGTAGCCCACGAAAGAAAATACCAGCGTTTCCGCACTTTCCGGAACATCTAGTTGGAAGGCTCCATTGACGTTGGAGATCGTTCCTTGAGTTGTGCCTTTTACCAGAATGTTGACTCCGGGAATAGGGCTGCTCTCTTCATCAGTCACCGTACCACTGGCGGTACGTTCCTGGGCAAGCAGTACGTTTGCGTGAAAACAGAAGGTGGCAGATAAGATAAGTTGCCAGATAGGTCTCGATAAAAAAACATCCATATGTTTAGGGTATTTGGTAAGCGTTGCTAACAAAATATAGGACGTACGGAGGAGCCCGAAGACTCACGAAGGCCAAGTGAACGAATAGCCTAGTAGATTTCTCGTAAAGGTAGGGGAAGGATAGGTTTAGTTAGGTTACCAAACCTTTAACTCTAGGTTAAGAAAAGGTAACAGTGGAATAGCATAGACTGATGCGATCAAACGGGTAAGCGATTATCTTAACAGATGTTTTACTACCACTGCCAGTAGAAAATGAGTAATGGCGAAATAATTTAAGCAAGAATACTTTCAAGGGTAATTTCAAAATCATCCATGAAATACCGCCCCCGTAGCGGGTGAGCGAAGTCGT
>CAKZPJ010000039.1 GCA_937138955.1 uncultured Flammeovirgaceae bacterium
TACATCAGCACTAAAATTTATACCTTCAAATACATGCGTTTGTAGTACGCTGGTTAAAAGAGTTGGATCGAGCCGAGCCGCACTATCAATGGAAACGACCAGTCCCGCCGCTTCAAAGGCAGCATCAGTCGGCATAAAAATAGTTTTGTTCGTTCCTAGGTCTACCCCAGTTTCTTCTAAGGCAGTAAGGAAAATAGTGTAAGATGCAGCACTCAAACCATCAGCAAAGTTGACTACATCAGAAATAGGCTCAGCCGGACGAAGAACTCCCCCAAGGTGAACAATCCGACCGCCACTAGCCGCGAAGCCAAGATCAGCGGCGAATGTTCCGTTCAGAAATAGAGAGTTATCATCAATGGTGATATAGATAGGCTGACCTAATAAGGTGTTAATAGTTCTTCCGGCACCAGCAAAATCGGCATTACCTTCAATGACATGGTAGTCTATAGTATTCTCAGCATTCTCCTGTGAAGTAAAAAAGAAATTATCAAAAGCACCGTTCACCGGACTAAGAAACGTATTCGGGCTGGTACCAGTGAGCAGTGATTGGTATCCACGATTAATAAATAGGTTATTCATGGTGGTAACCCCACCAAATAGCCCCACAGTTTTCATTAATCCGTCTACCGTACCAAATCTGGAAGCAACACTAGGATTGGTGGGACTACCCGAGGTTAGTGAAGGAGGAAGTAATACTTCATCTATTACATGAATTACTCCATTACTAGCTTGCAAATTGGCTGTTACCACGTAAGTGGGGCTAAGCTGAGACGATTCGTTCAACTGAATAGAGTCTCCCTCTAATGTTGGGAAAATCTGCGATAAGTCTAAAGTAGTAAGAGCAGAGTCAATTTCGTCGAACTCATAGGTAGCATTGGGCACTACGTGATAAAATAATATATCAGACAAAATATTCGGTGAGAGTTCGCCCATTGTTTCCAGACCAATAGCATCTAATAGATTGGCAAAAGCCTCATTATTGGGGGCAAATACAGTGTGCTCGGTAGTAGCCAGTCGGTTGCCAAGACCACCACTAGGATCAATTAATAAACGAAGACTATCTAGCCCTTCCGTTTGAATAATAATGTCCGCTATGCTTTCAGTGGGACGGGGTGGTTCACTATCTTCATCGTCGTTACAAGAAACTATTAGGGCGAGAAAAGGCAATAGCAGCCAAGAGGCCCAACGACCAGAGTATAATTTACGGATCATATGGTATAATAAGATATGAGGAAAAAGGGTTATAAAAGGCTCAATATACACTTTTTGCCAGTAGTTTGCGTAACTTCCTAACAAAATATTGAAAAGCCACTTTTTAAAGAACATTAACGAATGAATGTCGCTAGTAAGACCAGAATCCTTTCTGAAATAAATGATCTTACAGTGATTACTCTATCTTTTTTCAGAAAAATAAATAGTGCGTACGAAAAAGTATACTAAACCAAATTGTTGTCCGTTACGGAGAAAATAACCACTATTAGCCCAACGAACCACTAAAATGTTTGGAACCTTCGTCAAATATTCAAAACTTAGGGGCTACTAACCGACCAGAATCGCCAAATATAATCCTAACCTATCAGTCGAGTCAACCGCGCCTATTCATTGCTTTACTGAGATAATCTGGTACATCTACTAACCTGAACGTGAAAAAAAAGATTTTCAAAAAATCCCGTAATTCGGGGGATGAGTACAGTCAGGTACTATACACAAATTTGAGTGATAGTTTTTAACAATACTGTATTTTAGCCTAGCTACATAATTTTCTTAGAAAATCAATTACTATGAGTGCAGCTTTACACCCTTCGCATATATGAATAAATATTTACTATTAATCCTTACTCTTCTTTTATCGTTTACTGTATTCAATAGTTACTCCCAAGAGACTACTGTAACTGGGCGAGTAACATCAGCTGCCGATAATTCCACCTTACCCGGGGTAAATGTAACCTTAAAAGGAACCAGCCGAGGTACTATCACCGATATTGACGGTAACTATCGTGTTACGGTCGGTTCAAATGACACCTTAATTTTCTCCTTCATTGGTTTCAATCCGCTGGAGGTTGCCGTAGGAGGACAATCTACGGTTAACGTAGACCTACGCGAAGACGTACAAGAATTGGGTGAGGTGGTAGTTACTGGTTTTCAAGAGGTAGAACGTAAACTGTTTACCGGAGCTGCCGCAATGGCGAAGATGGAGAACATCCGCCAGCCAGGTATGGTCGATGCTAGCCGAATGCTGGAGGGGCAAGTAGCCGGGGTGAGTGTCGATAATGTATCGGGGACTTTCGGCACTGCTCCGCGAATTCGTATCCGGGGAAATACCTCTATCAACGGCGACAACCAACCATTGTACGTGGTGGATGGCGTAATTCTGGAAGACCTTACCCAAGTGGATGCGGATGACATTATCACCGGCGATCCGAATACCGTTACATCCTCGTCCATTGCTGGCCTGAATCCCGACGATATTGAAACATTCCAGGTGTTGCGCGATGCTTCGGCTACCGCTTTGTACGGTACGCGAGCCAAAAACGGGGTAATTGTGATCACAACTAAACGGGGAAAAAGCGGTCAGTTGCGGGTAAACTACGCGGGAAATTTCAGCGTAAGCTTACGTCCTACTTACGATCAGTTTGATATTCTGGATTCTCGGAACGAGATGTCGATCTACCGAGAAATGTACGAGAAAGGCTTAATCGATATCACTACTTCTGTGCGCGCCGAAAATTACGGGGTGCTAGGAAAAATGTTCAATCAAATATCTAATAAGCAAATTAATTGGGGCCCCGACGGAACCCTCAACGAAGAGTTTTTAAGCCAATATGAAAATGCTAATACCGATTGGTTTGGGGAGTTGTTTCGCGACCAGTCGCTCCAGCAACAGCATTCGGTGAGCCTAACGGCAGGTACCGAGAATTACAATAGCTACTACTCATTAAGCTACCTCAGCGACGGTGGGCAGACACTGGCCGACCGGGTGAGTCGCTACGCAGGTAACGTGCGAAATACTTTCTTCTTCTCAGATCGCTTTACTTTAGATACTAAGCTGACCGCCAGCTATCGCCAACAGCGCGTGCCCGGCACCACTGACCGTGATTTTGATCCCATCACTGGCGAGTATAAGCGTGACTTTGATATTAACCCACTCAGTTACTCATTAAATACCAGCCGCTCTATCCGCCCTTTTCTTCCCGATGGAAGCCCAGAGTATTTTCGAAGAAACTACGCAGATTTTAACATACTAGAAGAGCTAGATTTAAACTATATAGATATTCGGGTAGCGGATATTTCCGCCCAAGCAACACTTACCTACGATGTGACTGATAACCTCACAGTCCGTAGCACGGTGCAGGGGCGTCACGCCAGTACTCGTCAGGAACATATTATCCACGAGCGGTCAAACCAAGCCGAAGCTTATCGGGCGGCTCAAACCCAGTTCATTCGTCAAGACAATCCCTTGCTATTTAATGATCCTGATGATCCGGGTTCGCTACCCAAAATTGTATTGCCCGAAGGTGGATTTAACTATTTAGACGAAACTAGCCTGGACTACTTCTACGTTCGAAACGACTTAAACTGGTCGCGTAAGTTCTTCCAAAATCACGATGTAAGCGTGCTGTTGGGTCAGGAGATTAAGTACACTGATCGTACCGAACGTTCGGCGAGTGGTATTGGAGTAGTGTACGAAAATGGGGGCATCGTGAATACTGATCCCAATATGATTGAATTTTTGAATAGCCAGGGCATCGAGTTGTACGAGCTTGCCGAAGACCGAGAGCGATTTGCGGGAGTTTTCCTAAATGCGGGTTACGCTTTTAAGGAGAAGTATATCGTGAACGGAACAGTGCGTTACGATGGCTCTAACCGACTAGGTCGTAGCCGAGCCGCGCGCTACCTACCCACTTGGAACGTAAGTGGCGCCTGGAACATCACTAACGAATCGTTCTTCAACGTACCAGCTATTAATTCACTTAAGCTACGGGGTACTTACGGACTTTCTGCTAATCTGGGTCCCGATGTGAGTGCCTTACTGAATCTTCGTTCTGACGTTACGCTGCGACCCAATGATAATGAATCGTTTTTGTTCATTAGCGATTTGGAGAACCGTGACTTAACCTGGGAAAAGCTGAAGGAGTTTAATGTAGGATTGGACTTTAGCCTACTGAAAGACCGCATTGGTGGAACCATAGATTACTACCAACGTAATTCTTTCGATCTGATTGGTTTGCTACAAACCAGTGGCGTAGGGGGCTCGGGTGGATCAACATCGACCAGTAGCGGAGGGGGATATAAGTTAGGCAACTACGCCGATATGCGTTCCGAAGGATTTGAAATATCTATTACCACGCTAAATGTCTACACCCCCAACTTTAGTTGGACCACGAGTGCTAATATAGGCTACACCGATCCTGAAATTACTCGGCTCGACTTTGATCCTATTATTGCGGATGCTCTTCGGCCCGAGGGTACTGCCGTACAGGGAGGACCTCGTCGCTCTATCTTTTCGGCTAAGTTTGCCGGACTGAACGAATTTGGTGTTCCTACATTCTTTGATGCTACCGGTGAGCAGGTATTTGCCTACGACCTTCAGGAGCGCGAAAACCTTCGGGAGATACTGAAGTACGAGGGGCCAGCCGAACCACTGGGTGGAGGTGGGTTTACGAACATATTCAACTACAAAAACCTGTCGCTTACGGTGCTCCTTACCTACAAGTTTGGGTACAAAATTAGGCTAGACGATGCGTTCCGCGCTTCCTATACCGATTTCAACTCATTTTCGCAATCGTTTATCAATCGCTGGATAGTACCGGGTGATGAAGAAATTACCAATGTACCGGTCATTCTGGATGTTCGTTTCGTAGGTAATAATCCCGGCACAGACTTGTTTGTAGGAGCGAACCCTTACGATTTATACA
>CAKZPJ010000040.1 GCA_937138955.1 uncultured Flammeovirgaceae bacterium
GGTGACGGAATCAGCTATCCAACGAGCCATAAGCTCATCGGATGAATCAGAACCATCTATCGTACTACTGAAAGATGGACCTTACGGGATTCCAGAAGTATCTGAACAAGGTAAGTAGATATATAAAATTCTTACGACGACCACTACGCGGGATTTTTCTCTAAAAATAAAGGGAGAATACGCAGCGCAACGGTTTCTGAAGTAACTTTAGTCAAGCACTCTAGAAAGCTGCCTTGGAAGGTAAATGAACATACACATTCATTTATTATCACAGTAAAATCTCTTCGAAGGCGATCTCCTGAGCGGCTAGCACAAACATCGTAGCCGATAGCCCTTGGGTTCGCTCCGAGAGCTGCTCGTAGTAGGTTAGAAAATCTTCATTAGGCTCGGCCAACCCTAGCATGGTTAAGTCTGCCGATTGCGATTCTTGCTTAAGCAGTGTCCAGAAGGGAGTTTGCTCGTTCACAATAACTTTATGCTGGAAGGGAATTCGCATATTCTGGATGATTTGCTCCAGGTTAGCTTCGGCGTCCTTTGCTGCGGCTTCGGAGGGTACGGCCATCTTCACCGTAATCTTGGCTGATCGCCAAGCAGGGTCATTACTGATTAAGTACGCCAGAATCATCATCAGGGCTCCGTTTTTCCGAAGACCTCCCCACCACACATCAATTGTTTGCTTGCGCTGAAAACCTTCTTTTTCATCATCCCGCACAATCACTACATTACGACGAGCCTGATAGAACTGCTGAATCATAGCGCAATAGGGGCCGTGGTGAGTGAGTTCGCGGGTATCGCCCAGTATGATAGTATTGGGAATTAGTGCCCCAATGCCATACGTCTGAACCAAGCGAACTCCACCACTAAATGGATCTTCATCTGAGGTAACTTTTACGAGTGCTTCTACCCCTCGTTCTTCCAGATAATCTCGGATATTGCTCTCTAGTGATTTTAATCGGTCGTAGGCAATGTCATCAGTCTTCAATACGGTGGCTACGGTTAATAGCGAACTTCGCTGGGCAATAGCTCTGGCCAGCTCAATCAGATGCCAGCGCCGGGTCGGTGCCCCAGATAATACCAGCAAATGAGGCCGCCAATTTTTGGGGTCAGGGGTATGGTCAATTCGTAGTAGAGCCGTGCGGGTGAGTGCCAACCACATGCCCCGGCGCACATCGCCCCAGGTAGTCCGCAACCCTCTTCTTTTTAACCAGATAAACGTAGTGCCAACCAAAAGAATGGCAATGAGAGTAGCTAGAGGGTTGATGAGAAACATGACGGCGACACAACCTATTGCCCCCAGCAAGGAGAAGAACCAATGCGTACGAAAACTCGGGCGGAAAGATGGACTGCCTAGCAATCGCTCTACCCCCGCAGCAACGTTTAGCACTCCGTAGGTAGTTAAAAAGAACATAGAGAGGATAGGAGCAATCATATCCAGATCGCCGAGTATTACGGCAATTATTGCTAGTACCATTGTGAAGACGGTACCAGCCCGGGGAATACCGCTTGCCGAATGCTCTTTGCCCAACCAGTGAAAGCTACGGGGGAGCACCTGATCTTGCGCTAGGGCCTGTAGAATTCGAGGAGCCCCCAAAATACTGCCTACCGCACTGGATAGCGTAGCTCCCCATACTCCGAGCAGAATAGCATCACCCCAGAGTGAAATACGTCGCATCACCAAAGGGTCATCAATTAACGTGTTGGCATCAACCCGGCTGGCTAAGATAATTGGTAAGACCATATACACTAAATAGCCACAACCTATCGCTAGAAAGGTGCCCTTAGGAATTGACTTAGCTGAGTCTTTTAGATCACCCGATAAATTTACTCCAGCCATAATGCCCGTTACTGCGGGGAAAAATACCGCAAACACTATCCAGAAGCCTTCCTTCTGTCGTTCGGTGGTATCCAGCATTTCTGTTGAGACACTTTCCAGAGGATTACCAAATGCCAGCGAAAGCAGCGAGATCACGATAGCCGCTAGAATGAAGTACTGAATACGGATAGTAGCTTCAGTTGAGAATAGGGCTAATAGCCCAATCGCAACGGTGACTACGCAGCCTACCAGCGTCATGTTGAGCATTGGAAAAACGGCTACTAGACTTTCGGCAAATCCAATTACGTACAATGCTACTGAAAGAGCTTGAGCAATAAACAGCGGAATACCTACCGCACCCCCCACTTCTATTCCGAGCGAGCGGCTAATCATGTAGTATGCCCCGCCTCCTTTCACCTGGGTGTCAGTAGCAATGGAGGCAATAGATAGAGCGGTTAGAAAGGTAATGCTGGTAGAAAGCGTGACAATAACTAAGGTGCCGATCAAACCTACATTACCCACTACCCAACCGAAGCGTAAATACATAATTACCCCCAGAATAGTGAGTAGAGAGGGAGTAAATACCCCTCCGAAAGTCCCCAACTTATTAGGAGAAGTAGCTTGCTCTGGCTGGTATGACTTTTTGAGTTCAGTTCCGTTAGCTGGCATAAATATTAGTCGGCTCACTGATTGCCGATACGAGTGTGGTTTAAGTCAAGAGAATACATTTTGCTTTAATCTACAAAATATGGGATAAATATTTACATGTAGGCAAATTAGTAAGGAATATCCTATACAGAGAAGGTTAGCCAAAATTATGGAAGTATATTTATGTAAATAATTTTCAAAAAATGGCAATGGGTGTGTTTTTTTGATTATTGTTTTGTACATTAGAGAAAATGTAATGGGAATTCTTGACAATTCTTCATTTTGCAGTTTTACTCCTTTTTTCTCTACTTTACAACAACTAAGCTCCTCAGAGAGCATGAGGCCGGGTTTATTAGCCGGCCTTTTTTATTTATAAGACGTCTATTTCGCGAATCAAGAATAACTGTAGAAAGTGATTCTAGAGCGTAATATCACGATCTACTATATTGCCGTTCCTATTAGGTAGTTGTACCTTGGTATCTATGCTAGATAGACCCACACAATAGTGTAGTTTGGCACTCCTTATTTTAGAAAAATGATCGTCCAATCCTGCGTTAACTCCAATATTAAGAGGTTCGTAAAAGACAATTAGCTAATCTGACTTATTCTTCAGAAATAGCGGGAAACACACTTTCTTTTCAATCTTAATGCAGCAATGAATAATAATGACCTAGCGTTGGAGCGTACCAGATTAGCTAATGAACGGACTTTTTTGGCTTATAGCCGAACGGCTATTATGTTGTTTGCTACGGGTGCAACGTTTATTAAGCTCTTTGCTCAAGACCTAGCTTTTCAAATTATGGGGTGGGTCATGCTTGTATTTTCTGTTTTGATCTTTGGGTACGGAATATTTTCTTTTACTAGAGTTAATCGTCGATTGCGTGAATAACTGTTGCGTCATCAGCTATTTTCTAAAATAATTCCTGGGAGTATGCATGAGCAGATGAGATAATAAATTGTGGGTAGAATAGCCATTTTGGTGCAGCTTTCGTAACTTTCCCCCTTTCGAAAATCTAACTAGTATGCCTACTCTTGTTAAAACCACCGTTGATTTTGCCGCTATAAAACGAGCTAGCCGCGCGGCATTGCAGTTAACTAATCAAGCTATTGACGATGTGCTACGAGCCGTAGCCGATGCTGCTGTCACTCATGTTGATTTTATCTTAGCAGAAAATCAGAAAGATTTGAACCGCATGGATCCGGCTAATCCCAAATACGATCGTTTGCAGCTTACTTCTGAGCGCATTGAAGCAATAGCGCAAGATATGCGAAATGTGGCCGACTTGCCTTCTCCCTTAGGAAAAGTACAGGAAGAGCGAACGCTAGATAATGGACTACATCTTGTCAGAAAATCGGTGCCGCTGGGCGTGGTGGGAGTGATCTACGAAGCTCGCCCCAACGTAACATTCGATGTATTTGCCCTTTGCCTGAAGGCTGGAAACGTGGCCGTTCTGAAAGGAGGCAGCGACGCTGAATATTCTAATCTGGCGATTGCTGAAGTCATCCATCGGGTGCTGGAAGAACATAATTTAGATCAGAACTTGATGAGTCTGCTGCCTGCTTCTCGAGAGGCTACCCATGAACTACTCAATGCAGTAGATACGGTAGATGTTATTATCCCGAGAGGAAGTCAAAATCTGATTAATTATGTGCGCGAGAATGCTAAGGTGCCGGTGATTGAAACCGGAGCGGGTATTGTTCATACCTATTTTGATAAAAGCGGTGACTTAGAAAAAGGTAAAGCGATTGTGTTTAACGCCAAAACGCGTCGGGTGAGTGTTTGCAATGCTTTAGATTGTCTGATTATTCATCAAGAACGACTTCAAGATTTACCAGAACTCACGAATAAGTTAGCCTCTGAGGACGTAAAGATTTATGCTGATAGGTTGAGCTATACTGTACTATCGGGTGTATACCCGGACGAGCTTTTGCATCCAGCTTTTCCGGAGCACTTTGGTACGGAATTTCTTTCTCATAAAATGTCTATCAAAACGGTAGCTAATCTGGCGGAAGCATTGGACCATACTGCCCAGTACAGCTCGAAGCATAGCGAGGCCATTATTGCTGAAGATGAATCAACACTACAAACTTATATGCAGTCGGTAGATGCGGCAGCCGTTTACGCAAATACTTCCACCGCTTACACCGATGGAGCTGAATTTGGTATGGGGGCCGAAATTGGTATCAGTACGCAAAAGCTGCACGCCCGGGGGCCCATGGCTTTACCTGAGCTAACGAGCTACAAATATTTGGTTTACGGTCAGGGGCAAGTGCGAGAATAAGCTATCGACGGATCTTATCTAAAATCTGATTTAGTGCATCGATCTCAGAGCCAGTAAGTTGGTTCTCTCCCGTTAAAGCAGCATCAATTTCGGGTGATACCTGCTCCAGCAAATTGATTCCTTCCTCCGTAATCAAGATATTAACTCTACGCCTATTTTCCGGGCAAATCTCGCGAGTCACGTAGCCATTGACCCTAAGCTTTTCTACCAGACGAGTTACGTTAGACATGCGGTTTAGCATTCGTTCAGTAATAAGCTGAAGGGAAGATGGAGTAGGATACTGTCCTCTCAGAATGCGGAGTACATTAAATTGCTCTTCGGATATGCCGTATTTCTTGAAGATCGGCAATGAAATACCAGATAGCCAATTAGCCGTGAACTTAACATTGAGTACTGCTTTATGGAAAGGGTTCTTAAAGTTAGTTTGCTGAATTTCCTGTTCAATCTGCATAGTAGTGTTTCAGTCCGTTGTAGGTACAACAGCGAGTTGGTAAAAAAGTTCTTCAATAAATGCAAGGTTATTGAAGTTTGCAAGTTTTAGATTTTTAAGTTACAGGTTATAGTAACGCTGGCTTGGAACCTGAAGGCCTAAACCTTAAACTTGTAACCACTAACTTTTCAGCTAAGAATGCATAATTAACTAATCATGAGCAAGGTTTTAATTATTGGTGCCGGTGGAGTAGGTAATGTAGTAGCCCATAAATGCGCGGAGGTATCATCAGTATTTACCGAAATATTACTTGCCAGCCGCACCAAGTCCAAATGTGATCAAATTGCTAAAAAGGTTCGTAAGAAATTTCCTCAGACCAATATCACTACCGAACAAGTAGATGCCGACCGGGTAATGGATTTGATTGCTTTAATGAAAGACTTTGAACCCGATGTGCTAATCAATGTAGCCTTGCCGTATCAGGACCTGACCATTATGGATGCCTGTCTCACTATGAAGGTACACTACCTAGATACGGCCAACTACGAACCGCGCGATGTAGCCAAGTTTGAGTACAAATGGCAGTGGGAGTATCGAGAGCGATACGAACAAGCCGGCATTATGGCTTTGCTTGGCTGTGGATTTGACCCGGGAGTAACCGGAGTATTTACTGCTCACGCGCAGAAGCACCATTTTGATGAAATTCACTATTTAGATATTGTGGAT
>CAKZPJ010000041.1 GCA_937138955.1 uncultured Flammeovirgaceae bacterium
TAAGTGACTCTTTACCGTAAAGTATAATTCAGCAGGACCGGGCGTAAAAAAGATGTGTTTCATCAATTAAAAATGTATCTTTAAGCTTCTAATTAACGTATGTACGCCTATTGGGTTAATATTTTTCTTCATACTCAAATTGAACATAGAATTTTAGCTACAGTTTTTCTACCTTTGCTATAAATCAATTACCCATTTACTATCTTTTGTCTACTCGTAGGCTATGAACTCCCCACTATCATCGTTGCCACCGTCATTGGCAATCTATCGCTCTGTTGTTGAACAATCTTTTCGTCCGTACATCCGAATTCAAGCGCAAATTGATGAAGATGTAGCCGTTATTCAAAGCAAATTCGGTGGATTACCGTATCTGCCAGTGGATGTAGACTATCCGCTCGCTGAAAACGGCAATCCACTATTCCTGCTAGCTCAAATAAACTGTGAAGATTTGCCCGAACTGGAGGACTTTCCGCAGAAAGGTATTTTGCAGTTTTACATTGCCGATGATGATATGTATGGTTTGGATTTAGATGAGCCTACCGATCAAAAAAACTTTCGCGTACTCTATTTTGCTGAAGTTGATGAAGAAAATCGCCAACGAGATTTCAAATTTTTACCTGTTTTCGAAGACATGCCGTTTGAGGATAAGTATTCTCTCACATTTAACAAGGAAGTCAGTTCGGTTTCCCCCGAAGATATTCACTTTGATGAAGTCTTCGGAGAGTCTCCGCATACCTTTTTTGATCAGTTTGGAGAGGATGCTGATCCAGTTCGGCGAGAGTACCGTCGGTTTGCTCAAGGGCCGGGGCACAAAATGGGTGGCTACGCTCACTTTACCCAAGAAGATCCTCGCTTTGAAATTGATGAGTTTGCCAAGGCAATTCTTTTGCTCCAGATAGATTCCAAGAACGATATTGCTTGGGGTGATACCGGAACCGCTAACTTCTTCATTCTGCCTGAAGATCTAAAAAATCGCGAATTCAGTAATGTAATGTTCAATTGGGACAGTTTGTAGTTCCAGGTTTGGAATGTTGCAGGTTAAAAAATTGTCTTTCTCAGAGCATAAACTTGAAACTCACTTAACTATTAACTTTCAAAATAGGATACAATACTTCCCAAACAGTATTCGCTACGATTTGATGGCCTTCGGCGGTAGGGTGGATGCCATCGGGCAGGTTGAGCTCAGGCTCTCCGGCCACATCTTCTAACAAAAAGGGTATCAACGCTACTTCTTGGTTATTAGCTACTTCGGGAAATATTTTCTGAAAGTCAGCGGCGTATTTTGCTCCCATGTTAGGGGGTACCATCATACCCGATAAAATGATTTCTGCTTCGGGGTAAATTTCTTGTACTTTGTCAATCATGGCGTTCAGGTTACGTTGGGTTTCCTCAGTACTGATTCCGCGTAATCCATCGTTCGCTCCCAATTCTAGCACAAATACGTCAATGGGTTGTTGTTCTAGTACCCAGTCCAGGCGAGTATTGCCGCTGGCAGTGGTTTCGCCACTCAAACCGGCGTTTACCACTTGGTACGATAACCCCATAGAATCTAAGCGTTGTTGAATAATGGAGGAAAAGGCTTCAGATGGATCAAGTCCGTAACCGGCGGTTAAACTATTGCCAAAAAATAAAACGGTGGGTTTATTCGTCTCCTCTACGGTTGCCGATTCAGCTCCGGTAACAGGCTTACTCGATTCATCTGATGTTTGCTGAGTTTGAGGTTGACAGCCAAACCAATAAAAAGTAGTTAGACCAAAGAGTATTAAAGTACGAAACTGCATGACAAAATCTTTTATGAATACTTACCGTAACTTAACTAGAAACACCAATGAAAGTGTTCTATCTTAAAATAGAAAACGATGGAAGGAATTAATTACTTAACCGACAACGACGGAAAAAAGAAGGCAATTGTTGTTGATCTGGAAAAATATGGTGAGTATTTAGAGGATTTACTTGATATAATATCCTATGAAGAGAGCAAACATGAAGAAGTTCGCGATTTTGAGGAAGCCAGAGAGGAAATTATCCAAGAGAAAAATGCCTATTTATAATGTCAGATATTTTAAAAGTAAAAAACCTTACCAAAACCTATCAGAGTGGCAGTCGCCAACTTACCGTTTTACAGGATGTGTCGTTTGCCCTTGAATCAGGCGCAGCTTGTTCCATTGTGGGTCCTTCCGGCAGTGGAAAAACTACTCTACTAGGATTATGTGCGGGCTTAGACCGAGCAACTTCGGGGTCGGTAGAATTAAACGGAGTGACATTAGATAATCTTAACGAAGATGAACGAGCTGAAGTAAGAGGAGAACATGTTGGCTTTATTTTCCAAAGCTTCAATTTAATGCCAACACTTACCGCACTAGAAAATGTGATGGTTCCGTTGGAACTACAGGGCGAAAAGAACGTGAGTCGCTACGCACTAGAGTTACTGGATAAAGTGGGATTAGCGGATCGGCAACATCATTACCCCAGTCAACTTTCGGGTGGTGAGCAGCAGCGAATATCCATTGCCCGAGCCTTCTCTAATCGCCCTAAGATACTGTTTGCCGATGAACCTACGGGTAACTTAGACGAAGAAACCGGACAGCACATCGAGTCCCTGGTTTTTGATTTAAACCGCGAAGCTGGGACTACGCTAGTCATAGTTACCCACGACTTAGGCTTAGCTGAGAAGACGCAACGTATTCTTCGAATCAAAGGTGGAAGGTTAATGGAGGACAGACTAGTGGAAAGTTCTATGAGCCGCAAAGTGGTATAAAGATGTATGAAAGCATACAAAACAAGAACAAAAGTTAAAGGTCGTGTGCTAGTTGTTGAATTACACGAAGAGTTTAAAGACGTTGAAGTGATAACCTCAAAGATAAAGGGATATCAGCCTTCTAAGAAAGATGAAAATAGTCATTCAGCCTTATAATCCGTGCTGGCTTACTTTGTTTGCGCAGGAGAAAGCGAAAATACATAACTCGATAGGTAAAGATGGAGTTTGGATTGAGCATATCAGTAGTACTTCGGTAGAAGGCCTTAGCGCAAAGCCGGTTATCGATATTCTGATTGGTCTTGAAAATTTTTCTGTGGCGGACCAGTTTGTTTCTCCGATAGAAGCATTGGACTATTACTATGTTGCTGATTACGAAGACCAAATGCCATTAAGTAAATTTTTCTTTAAAGAAGAGAATCACAAAAGAACTCACCATTTGCATTTAGTAGAAATGAATTCGCCCTTTTGGAAGCGTCATATGGCTTTTAGGGATTATTTAAGAGAAAACGAGACTGACCGAAAAGCCTACGAAACTCTGAAAAAGAACTTATCTGAACGAGACTGGAGTACGCGGAATGACTATGTTAAGGCTAAGTCAGGTTTTATACGAAATATTGAAAGCAAGCTTAACCTAAATACCTGATGAACTTCTCTTGGTTTTTAAAGATGGCGTGGCGCGACAGTCGCAAGAATCGCTCACGGCTGCTGCTGTTTATGAGTAGTATGGTGTTGGGCATTGCTGCGCTGGTAGCAATCAATTCCTTCGGGGACAATATGCGACGGGAGATTAATGGGGAGGCGAAAAAGCTTTTGGGGGCTGATCTGGTAGTAGAAAGTCGTTTCCCGATAACTGATACTGTGCGAACATTCTTCGATTCCCTAGAAGCGGAAATATCCGAAGAAGTGAGCTTTGCTTCCATGGTACTGTTTCCCGAAAGTGGCGGAACTCGTTTAGTGCAAGTGCGGGCATTGGAAGGAGAATTTCCCTATTATGGAGCTATTGAAACCCTACCTGTGGAAGCTAGCCGATCCTTCCGTTCCGGTCAGGAAGCACTGGCGGATAATACGCTAATGCTACAATTTAACGCTCAAACGGGTGACCCGATTAAAGTAGGCGAGCTTACGTTCACGCTGGACGGAAGTATTCATAAAGTACCGGGTCAGCCGGGCATTGCGGCTACTGTAGCCCCGCCGGTCTATATCCCGATGCAGTATTTAGAGGAAACTGGGTTGCTACAAAAGGGCAGCCGGGTCAACTACAAGCTGTATCTCAAGTTCCCGGAACGAGTTGATATGGCTCAGTTAATGACGGCATCCATTGAGCCGTTTTTGGAAAAGGAAGAGCTTCGCTACGACGATGTAGATGAGCGTAAAGAAGAAATTGGCGAGAGCTATCAAAATCTTACCGGATTTCTTAATCTAGTAGCGTTTATTGCCCTGCTATTAGGTTGCTTAGGAGTAGCTAGTGCGGTGCATATCTACCTGCGTGAGAAGGTGCTTTCGGTGGCAGTACTACGTTGCCTAGGTGGAAAAGGATCTTACGGAGTCTGGATATTCCTAATTCAGATTACGATTATGGGATTGCTGGGAGCAATTATTGGGGCGGCTTTAGGAACGGCTATTCAGTTTGTGCTACCGGAACTATTCGCTGACTTTATTCCGGTAGAAGTAGATATCGCCCTCTCGTGGTCAGCGATTTTTCAGGGAGTGATTACGGGGCTACTCATTGCCGTATTATTTGCCCTACTGCCGCTGCTATCAGTGCGAAAAGTTTCGCCTTTGCGGACGTTACGTACTTCGGCTGATGAAAATCAAACACCCGATCCTTTGCGATTTTTGGTTTTTGGTCTGATTGCCGTATTCATCTTTCTATTCTCTTATTTTCAGTTAAATAATTGGCTAGATGCGCTATCATTTACCGGAGGCACCTTGGTTGCTTTTCTAATTTTGGGCGGTATGGCTCGTTTACTCATGATCGCAGTCAGGCGTTTCTTCCCAGCAGGATGGAGTTATCTGTGGCGACAAAGCCTGGCTAACCTTTATCGACCTAATAATCAGACTTTAGTATTAATCGTAACCATAGGTTTGGGTACAGCGCTTATTGGCGTACTATTTTTCGTTCAGCAAGTGCTGATTGATAAAGTGGCGCTCACCGGAAGCGAGCATCAACCGAATATGGTATTATTCGATATTCAGTCCGATCAGGAAGAAGAGTTGGCTCAACTCACTCAGTCTTTTGATTTACCGCTCATTCAGCAGGTTCCGGTAGTTACCATGCGCCTGGCTTCCTTACAAGGCCGTACCACCAGCGAAATAAAGGAAGACACTACTGACCATATTCGTGGTTGGGTACTGAATCGAGAGTATCGAGTTACGTATCGAGATAGCCTGATTGACTCGGAAGAAATTATGCGGGGCGCGTGGAATGGCAATATAAGTAGCACAGGTGACTCAGTATTTGTTTCTTTAGAAGATGGTTTGGCGGAATCGATGCAAGTAGATATCGGTGATAAGGTAACCTTCAATGTGCAAGGAGCTCTGATAGATACCTATGTAGGGAGTATCCGCAAGGTAGACTGGCAGCGGGTGCAGACTAACTTTTTAGTGCTGTTTCCCACCGGAGTACTGGAACGTGCCCCGAAATTTCACGTGATTATCACCCGGGTTGAGTCAGATCAAACTGCAGCTCAATTTCAGCAAGCGGTGGTAAAGCAGTACCCGAATGTATCAGTCATCGATCTGAAGCTAATCCTGGCAACGGTAGACGATATTCTGAATAAAATCGCCTTCGTTATCCGTTTTATGGCCTTCTTCAGTATCATCACTGGCATCATTGTACTGATCGGCTCAGTGATTATCAGTAAGTACCAGCGCATTCAAG
>CAKZPJ010000042.1 GCA_937138955.1 uncultured Flammeovirgaceae bacterium
CAACGTGCCAATATTAGTGATCGGCAACAAAAAAGACCTATTCACCGAAAAAGAACGAAGCGATATAGTAAACCAGCTACCTTTATCTCTATTCGCATTATCGAGTGCTAAAACCGGCGAAAATGTAGATGCGATTTTTACCGAACTAGCGAAGAAAATGGTATGAGCGATACAATTGTACAGGAAAAACTGGCCTACTTTCATAAGCGCTCTCAGTACGTAGCTTTTGATGGTCAGGGACATGTGCAAGACTCGTGTAACACCTTATTTGAAGCGCCCCTCTCTGACTCCTTATATCGTCAAGTTCCATTTATGGAAGCCATGCAAGAAACCTTTCAGCAGCTTGCTGTAGGGAATGATGTTGGTTTTATGTGTATTGAAACCAATATTATGGAACGGCGAGGCTACTTCAACCTGCAAGTTAAACGAAAGGCCGAAAATCACTGGATTTGGTTTATCTACGATCTGACTGAATTCTATTCCTACCTTCAGCCCTGGCAGCAAGAGCGAAATGACCAAGCAATTGAGGGCGAACACCTGCGGATTCAGCAAAAGGCGGTAGCCTTGGAAAAAGAACTCCTTCAATATCGGAATGAAGAACTGCACCGCATAGAGCAAATGAAGACGGCTTTTTTTTCTCAAGTAAGCCATGAGATGCGGACTCCGCTAAACAGTATTGTAGGATTGGCTCACCTACTCAGCCAACAGGCAACTTCTTCTACTCAAGCTCCCACTCAGGCATTAGAAGCTACTGCTCGTCATTTAGCCACTATCATCGATGATGTGCTTGACTGGTCTAAGCTAGAAAATAATACCATTGAGATTGATTTAGCTCCTTTTCTCATAGAACCAATGATCCGTAATGTGGTGGAAGCTTTTCGTCCAGCTTGCCAAGAAAAAAATGTGGATTTAACCCTAACGATAGATAATAAAGTACCCGCCTGTTTAGTAGGCGATACTACTCGTATAAGCCAGATACTATATAATATATTGGGAAATGCCACTAAATTTACCCACCAAGGCAAGGTTAAAGTTTTGGTGCAACTCGCTAAAAATAAAACTGTAGATAAATTGGCATATCTTCAGTTTTCAGTAGCAGATACGGGTATTGGTATGACAGAAGAAGAGCAAAAACGAATTACCAACCCCTACGTACAGGCAAGTGCTAAAATCCATCAACAATACGGAGGCACCGGTCTGGGTTTAAGCATTGTACAAAAGCTTGTTAAGCAGATGGACGGTGATTGGAATATAGTTAGCTATCCTAATCAGGGCACTACGGTTACTATCGAGCTGCCTCTTCCTCTGGGAGAGATGCCTCCGTCCGAAGTGGAACATACTACTACAGTTTTCCAACACATTCAAACAGTACTAGTTGCCGAGGATGACCTAATTAATCAGAAAGTAGTACTTCGGCTATTACTCCAGTGGGGATTACAGCCTACCGCGGTAGACGATGGAAAACAGGCGGTAGAGCATCTTAGAAACAACCATTACGACCTATTAATTTTGGATTACCAGATGCCTGTAATGGACGGAGAGGAAGTACTGGCAGTTATGCAAAATGAAAAGCTAGCACCCCCTACTATTATTCTATCTGGCAATGCTAATTCTCAGATTTTGCCCTTTTGTGCCGACGATTTATTTCATTTGGTATCCAAACCCATTCTACCTCATTTGCTACAAGAAAAGATCAGTATGTTGGATCAATCTATCAATCGCCCGTTGATAGATTTGGCTTATCTTCAGCAAATTTGCGATAATCAACCGGAGCTAATCAGTGGTTTAGTAAGTACCTTTATCCAGCAAGCTCCCCTGGCAATTGATAGAATTAAACAGGCCTGGAAGCAAAAAGACCTAACCCAACTGCACAAATCGGTACATAAAGCTAAACCGGCCTTTCAGTACGTAAAGGCAGATAGTATTGAAAGAATACTGGAGCAACTGGAAATTGAAACCGAGACATTAGATCAAAAAAAATATGCCCAGATTATTGGGCCTCTAGAAAAAAAGACTCAACAAGCGATCGCCCAAGCGAAGCAAAAGCTCAGTATGTTAGTAAAAAATATGTAGCCAAAACTCACAATATCACGTATATTTAGGTATACACTGAATAATCTAACTAGAACGATGACTGTTGAGCAGGAGCTAAGCTGTGTAGTAGTTGATGATGATGCCATGACGCTAAAAATTATCGAGTCACTGGTAAAAAAGACCGAGAATTTACAGTGGCAGGGTTCATTCCAAGACCCGATAGAGGCAGTCAACTATCTTCAGCAACATTCCGTCAATCTGCTTTTTGTGGATGTGGAAATGCCTGGTATGTCAGGTTTAGAACTCATCAAATCTCTTCCCAACAAGCCTCAGATTATTGTCATCAGTAGTAAAAAGGAATACGCTTTAGATGCTTTTGAATACGAAGTCACAGATTACCTGCTTAAGCCAGTAGAGAATTATGCACGCTTTCTTCAGGCGATACAACGGGCAAAAGCTAAGTATGATCAACAAGATGCTGCTCCGGTCTCATTAGCTTCTCCTCAGCATATCTACCTGAAAATTGACTCTTTATTGGTAAAGTTTGACCTAAAAGACATTCACTGGATTGAAGCTTACGGC
>CAKZPJ010000043.1 GCA_937138955.1 uncultured Flammeovirgaceae bacterium
CGTATTTCCCACGAGGTACAACCGATTTTCCAGTAGCAACTCCTCTCTAATTGCAACATCATTCGGAACTACTGATACCACCGCAAAATCAATCTCATTATTCTTCAGACTATTCACTACTTGGGTTTTACTGGTTACATCCAGTATCAGATCAACCCCGGTATGCTCTTGTAAAAACCCGCTCAGAAAATAGGGAATAACATATTTCCCGGTGGAAGCAGATGAAATCTTTAACTGACCGGTAAAAAGTCCATTGTACTCCTTGGTTTTGTACTTAATAGCATCAGCCTCCTTCAGCACATTTTCTGCTAACTCAGCAATCGATTGACCAAAGTCAGTGACGTACAGCTTTTTCCCGACTACTTCGGTGAGCGGAATATCGAACTGAAGCTGAAAATTCTTTAGTTGGATCGACAAAGCGGGCTGAGTCATATGCATTTTTCGGGCAGCCCGAGTAATGCTCTTTTGCCGAACTACTTCTAGAAACACCCGTAGCTGATGCAAAGTATAATTCATAAAAAAAATTTATCTATTACATAGAAAACATAAATAAAAATATATGAAAAGTTTGTATTTACTTTGCTTTCGAACTAAAAATTAAACTAGTATGCAAAAAATTACGGTTGCCAAAGGCGACGGAATCGGTCCTGAAATTATGAACGCCACATTATCCATTCTAGAAGCGGCCAAGGCTCGGATAGATTGGGATGAAATTGAAATTGGAGAAAAAGTATATTTGGGTGGAAACACCAGCGGTATTGATAAATCAGCCTGGGACAGCATCCGAAAGAATAAAGTGTTTCTGAAAGCCCCTATCACCACTCCGCAGGGGGGAGGCTACAAAAGTCTGAACGTGACTATGCGGAAAGCATTAGGACTATTTGCCAACGTACGACCCTGTAAAAGTTTTCATCCCTTTGTAAGCACCAAGCACCCGAAAATGGATGTAGTGATTGTTCGGGAAAACGAAGAAGACCTATACGCCGGAATAGAGCACCAGCAAACTGATGAAGTAGTACAGTGCCTGAAACTCATTACTCGCCCCGGTTGCGAAAAGATAGTTCGCTACGCCTTTGAGTACGCTCGCCTCTACAAACGCAAAAAGATAAGCTGCTTTACCAAAGACAATATAATGAAGCACACTGATGGCTTATTTCATCAGGTGTTCAAAGAAATTGCCCAAGAGTACCCCGATATTCAATCAGACAACTGGATTGTGGATATTGGTGCTGCTCGCTTAGCCGATACCCCTGAAGATTTTGATGTAGTGGTGTTGCCAAACCTTTACGGTGATGTGGTTTCTGATATTACCGCTCAAATCTCGGGATCAGTTGGTTTAGCCGGATCGGCCAATATTGGTGAAAGCTGTGCCATGTTTGAAGCAATCCACGGTTCAGCTCCGACTATTGCCGGACAAAATATTGCGAACCCTTCTGGTTTACTACGAGCCTCGGTGATGATGCTTAACCACATCGGTCAGCAGGATGTAGCCGAACTGGTGAAAAATGCTTGGTCATGTACTCTGGAGGAAGGCATTCATACCCCAGATATTTACAAGGAAGGAGTCAGTAAGAAACAAGTGAGTACCACTGAATTTGCCGACTCGGTAATCAACCACTTAGGTAAAAAGCCTAAGGAGCTTCTTTCTGCCGAATACGCGAAAGATGTAAAGCTTAAAATTCCTACGTATGAGCGAAGAAAACCAGCCAATAAAGTGCTGAAAGGTGTGGATGTTTTCGTGGACTGGAAAGGCAAGAACCCCGACGAACTAGCTGAAAAGCTAACCAAGCTCAATAGCGATATTAAGCTAACTATGATTACCAACCGAGGGGTTAAGGTTTGGCCCGAAGGCTTTGAAGAAACCTTTTGCACCGATCATTGGCGTTGCCGCTACGAAGTTGGGAACGACAACCCCGCCGCTAAAAGTTCTATTCCTGAGCTACTGGGAAATGCCCTACAGGAGGAAATAGATGTCATTAAAACTGAAAATCTGTATGAATTCGACGGCGTAAGAGGCTACTCGCTGGGGCAGGGGCAGTAATCTCAACTGCAATACAGTCGGTTAAATAAGAGTACAATAACGTCATCGCAAGCAGGACGAAGCGATCTCACCCCCCCCAAGAAGGAGGTCGCCTCGTCATTTTGCCATCGCCTCACGTTGGATGTGCAGTGAAGGCAAAATTATAAAATATTCCTTGCAGTCACTTAAATGGACATGGCTTGTTCATAAAACTAAGTGGTATCAAAACAATCAGGTAACCGCTCTGGGTTGTAAGCGATGGTTTCTCTTGTAATATTAAGGTTACCTACTTGGTTATATTTCTGCAACTGATTGATTGCTATATTTAAGAAAACCGCCATGGTTCGTATTAAGTTAGGCTTTTTGGTTCTAATACGATCTTCCCCAAAGGAAGTATAAGGAAATCAATAAAAAATTCGAATAGGCAACACATCTTTACCTCAATGGCCTTAATTTAACTGTCGGTGTCTATAGTGAACGGGCAGCTATTGAAAACCAATTCTTAAGTAGTTAGCGATAGAAATTTTAAACCTGTACTACCAAATCCTAATTTTTTATAGGTGTATCAAGGTCCCTAATCATTCCATAAATACTGACACTTTCTGAGTTTGCAAAAAATTAGTTCGCTCTGTTGCGTAGGGTCGCCAACTGCTAAAGAAGACCAGATGCTTAGCATTAATTAATCAAAAATTAACCTGTGTGTCTCATTTTAGTCACTTAAACCGAAAAATTCATGGTTCTTCATCTGGGATCGTCTATTGATAAATAACGACGTAAGTATGGCTATTGTCGCTCCTAAATTCGCCGAAAACTCTCAAACCCATTCAAATAGAGAATACAGAAGTGCCTTTGCCGTACTTACTGTGCTCTTTTTCATGTGGGGATTTATTACGTGCCTAAACGATATACTTATTCCCTATTTAAAAGCAATATTCGAGCTTAGCTACTTCGAAGCTATGCTGATACAATTTGCTTTTTTTGGGGCTTATTTTGTAGGATCGGTTATCTACTTTCTAATTTCGATTTCCTATGGTGATCCTATCGCAAAAGTAGGCTATAAGAATGGTATTGTATTGGGTCTGGTTATCGCTGCTATCGGTTGCGCTCTATTCATTCCTGCCGCTGCCTTCCTGTGGTACGGTTTTTTTCTAACTGCACTGTTCTGTCTAGGTATTGGACTGACCGTACTACAGATTGCAGCCAACCCCTACGTAGCCATATTAGGAAATCCGAAATTAGCATCCAGCCGACTGAACCTAGCGCAAGGTTTTAACTCCTTCGGATATACCATAGCTCCCGCTATCGGGGGGTTTCTTATTTTTAGCTTTTTCGGAGGAGAAAACGTTATTGGAGCTGACGCACTGAAGTTTCCCTATCTGGGCTTGAGTGTTTTATTTCTACTCCTAGCGGGCATAATCAAGCTATATGCTCTACCGAATGTTATACAGGACAAATCAGTGCTTAAAGGTGCTGAAGCATTGAAGCATCGTCATTTGGTGCTCGGTATGATAGCTATCTTCATGTACGTAGGCGGAGAGGTAACGATAGGTAGCTTACTGGTCAATTTCTTCGGTTTACCGGAAATTGCTGGCTTAGAAGAGACCGAAGCAGCAGCCTTTCTATCCTTGTACTGGGGGGGTACTATGATCGGTAGGTTTTTAGGAGCTATATCGTTAGGAAAGCAGGCGGAAGGTAGAAAATTCCTACTAATGACTATTACTGCGCTGGTAGCTTTTTTAGTAATCTACGGAGTTGTTTACCTCAACACCAACATTTCGCTAAGCGAAGTAGCGCCTTTTACTATCTTCATCGCGCTCAATTTACTGGCTTTCCGATTGGGTAGTTCTAGTGCTCACCGAACGTTGGCCCTGTTCTCGGCTATCGTTATAGTGTTGTTGATAACTGTAGTAATGACCAGTGGCAGTGTAGCCTTTTGGTGCGTAATCTCTATCGGGCTTTTCAATTCTATTATGTGGTCTAATGTATTTACACTGGCTATTCGTGGATTAGGTAAATACACCAGTCAGGCATCTTCTTTATTAGTCATGGCCATATTAGGCGGGGCACTTGTACCTCTACTACAGGGAGCTTTGGCCGATGCCGTTGGCATACAAACATCTTTTGCGCTGCCAATTATCTGTTACGCATTTATATGCTACTACGGCCTGTCAGGATATAAACAAAAACATCTGAGTAATTTGACCTAAACGATTTTATCTATGCGATTGAACCAGAAGAAAGCAATAGTAACCGGAGGCGCTTGTGGTATCGGCCGAGCGATTGCCCAACGATTTTCCGAGGAAGGTGCGGAAGTATGTGTCTTAGACATCAACGATGAGGCAGCCTCTCAGGTAGTAGAAGAAATTGAGCAAAAAGGAGGGCAGGCTCACGCTATACACTGCGACGTAGGCGATGCCGAGCAGGTTACTTTGGCCTTTAACCGAGCTTTAGAGGTGATGGGTAGCCTAAATATACTAGTTAATAATACGGGAATCATCCGTCAGTCTTCAGTACTGCAGACCACCGAAGAAGATTGGGACTTAATTATTCGCACTAATTTGAAAAGCGTATTTCTGTGTACACAGCGAGCACTGAAGGAAATGGTGTCGGCGGAACAAGGAGGAAGAATCATTGGCATTTCCAGTATTCATTCGGTGTTAAGTGAGCCTAATTGTTGTCACTATACTGCCTCCAAAGGTGGAATGGAATCTTTTCTAAGGACGGTAGCTACCGAAATGGCTCCTCATAAAATCACGGCCAATTTTATCCGACCAGGAGCTACTTATACTGACCTAACAATCCCAATGTATACCGATTCGGTGAAGCAATCGCTGTATAAAAGGGTTCCGCTAGGAGAAATTGCTGAGGCAAGGTGGATAGCGCATGCGGCAGTCTTTCTAGCCAGCGATGAGTCTCGCTACATGACGGGTCAGGATATGACCGTAGATGGAGGATTTGTAATGGATGGCTCTCTGCCTGATGCAAAATATTGGGAAGAATAATATTCTTTCATTACGTTCATTCTGGCTCAAACGGATTTTGCTTTAGTATCTACCGGCGGTATGAACATTTCTAGTACCCTTTCTTAGCCAAACATAATCCATTTTTTAAAGCGATATTTAATGAACAAACAACAATGTATTAATAGTGATTCGCTGATTGAGTGGGGACGGCTATGCTTGAGCGCAGTCGGAGTGGCTACTCAAGATGCTAGTTTTGTTAGTGAGAAATTGGTTCAAACCAGCTTGTGGGGTATTGATTCGCACGGTATTGCTCGATTGCCGCACTACCTAAATCGTATTTCCGCAGGTTCAATTAATCCTACTCCTCAGATTACAATAGACAATACAATGCCTAGTATCGCTAACCTAGACGGTAATCATGGCTTAGGTATAGTGGTTATGGGTAGGGCTACCCAAGAGGTAGTTTCTATTGCCAAGAAAAACGGCATCGGGATTGTCGGAGTCCGGGAATCTTCCCACTGTGGGGCTATTGGCATTTACGGAAGAATGATTGCGGATGCCGGATACATTGGCATTGTATTTACTCACTCCGATGCTTTTGTGGCTCCTCATCGGGGCTATCAGAAATTTTTAGGAACGAATCCTATCTGTATCAGTGCTCCTACCTCCGGCGGTCCGCCTATTTGCCTAGACATGGCTACCAGTGCGACGGCCTTTAATTATATTATGAACGCCCGCACCGAAAACCAGCCAATTCCTGACAATGTAGCCTATAACAGCAGCGGTGAGGCCACTGCTGATCCTCATCAAGTTTCCTCCCTGATGCCTATGGCCAACCACAAAGGGTACGCATTGGCTTTTGTGATTGATATCCTGTGTGGAGCACTTAACGGTATGCCGACCGATTTATCAATACCACCGATGTACGAGGATCTTAAGGAACGAAGACACTTAGGTTCGTTGGTTCTAGCAATAGATCCATCCCGTTTCTTTGGGGGTGAGTATTTTACGCAATCGGTCGCTGCACTGGCTGACTCGGCGCACAATCAGCCCATTAAAGATCAAGCTAAACCTGTTTTGGTTCCGGGAGAGGATCACTATAAGTCGGAAGAAATACGCCGAAGAGATGGGGTACCTATTGAACCAGGCTTGGCCGAACAAATTATTCTTTGGTGTAAAAAACTGAGCGTTCCCCTCCCCGAGGGATTAGAGTCGCCTTCCATTTAAAACTATCTTCTTCCCCAATAGCTGAGCGCAGCTCCTTACTAAGTCAGCAGCTTGAAACATAAAGTAGTTAGTTCGGTAGCATTAAGTCTACCGGGTTAATGAGTATACGTTGGTGGCACTCACTACAAATTCAGGTACCTTTTTGTAGCCTTCGTTAATACACTCATTAATGCCGTTTTCTTGAAAATCCTCGATGACGGCTTCTAACACTTCTTTTGCTTTATTCTTATCGTGTAATGCGATCACCGGCACCATCCAGGCCAATGGGGTAGCCCAGTACGCACCATTTTGGTACGTTCCTTCCGGGCATTCTATAAACAATTTTTCCCAATGCGTATCGCTTCCCGGTAGGTGCCGTATTTGTCCGTTCATGGCTATTTCATCGTAGTGATCCACGAGGTACTTAGCAATTTTTTGGCTATCCTCTTCTTCGGTAACTCCAACGTCAACAGCGTAGGCACTTCCCCAAATGTCGATTTGCTTACAATCACCGTCAGCGGCCCAGAACATACCTATATCACCATCCCATAACTTATATATGGTCTGCCGTATATATTCAGATCGCCTGAAGTATTTGTTGGCATTGCCGCATTCGTAGCGTTCGCACAGTTGCTGCATTTCTATACATGCTTTGAAGTACAGTAATGAGCAGAATAGCAAATTTCCCGTCTTCTTTACGATGTCCGTAAAACCATAAACGCATTGAGGGTTGTTTGGATCGCTAAAAACCAATCCGCTTTCTTTTAACCGCACATGGTCTAACCCACGACTAAGCTTCGGCTCTACTTCTCGAAAAAGATCACCGTCGTTATGCTGGTTAACATATGAGCACACCATCATGGCCATAAAGGCTCCGTTATCCAGTGCATGGTCGGCCAATGGGTTTCCTGGAGCACCAGGGCTGTAAATAGGTTGCCCCGCAGCATTCACTCGATCGGGCAT
>CAKZPJ010000044.1 GCA_937138955.1 uncultured Flammeovirgaceae bacterium
CAGTGATGATTAGTTCGGACGGAAGCCCTACCTCGCGGCACCCTCGTGGTCACGGTACCTTTGCTCGCATTGTTGAAAAATTCGTGATACAAGATAGTATACTTACGCTAACCGAGGCAGTGCGGAAAATGACTTCGTTGCCCGCTCAAATAATGGGTATTACTGATAGGGGCACAATAGCGGTCGGAAAGAAAGCCGACGTTTTGGTATTTGATCCGAAGCAGGTGCGCGAAACTGCTACTTACGAAAACCCTTTTCAGTTGGCTGAAGGTATAAACTTCGTAATTGTAAACGGGAAGATCAGTTCGGAAAATGAAGAATACAGCTCGCAACGAAACGGACAAATGCTACGGAAACAGTGAGTTGTGATGGCTGCTATGTCAAAAATTATTGCGCGCTCTTAGTGAAATAAAGCTATTTCTAGACTTAGAAAGATTCTCTATTCTTTCAAATCGCAAGCTGTATCTGTAACGTCCACTGGCCTTTGGTATCAGTCTGAATACGCTGATTGTTTTGTTCTCTGAAAATAGGGCGAGTACCATATTGGAGGGTGAGTTTAGCTACCTGGCCTTCAATAAACCAATTTAAGCCTACATCTAAATTCGTAAAAGTTTCGTTTAGGTAGTCCAGGTCTTTGTATTCTGTTTGAACGAAAGGTTGAAACTTCCCTAAGGAAGCTAACCAGTTGGGGGGCAATAGTAGCCCAAACTGAGTCATCCAGATTTGTCCGGTACCCAACAGGGGTTCAGCATTGCCATATCCTGCCAAAGAAACCGATGCATCGGCCAGGCGGCTATCCAAATTCATGATGCCTACGGTACGGAAGTAGTTAGGGCCATAATCATAGTTATATAGCACCGAATAGGCAGTTAGTGCCATTCTTTGATTTCCGAAAGGATGATCTAAAAAAGCATCAATAGCCCAAACCGTCTGATCGTAGGGATTAAAGTCAGTGATATTGCCACTATTACTCGAGGTACCACTGGCTTCAGGGTGGTGGTAAAATCCGGTTCCAATATTAAATACTCGTTTGGTACCAACGTAAGAACCCGCCCGAAATGGAGAGAGTATCGCCTCTTTTTCTAGAAACTGGTACGCAGCATATCCACCAATTGCCCACCGATCCGTAGCAATATTACTAGCTCGTTCAGCAGTAATTTCTCCTATACGCTGGTCTACAAAGGGTTTATTTATATGCAAGCGGTAATGTACTGGTCCGGCCATTCCTTTAGCATAGATTCCGTACTGTCGACCAAACTGATCGGTACGTTCTACATTAGGGAAATTGAACACTGGTAAATCCAAGGTTAGAAAACTGCCAATACTAGGCGAACCCAAACGAGAAATACCGCTCCAGGAGTGTAACCCCGCGCCTAAGGACAAAGAAAATGGGTTGGCTTCCTTAGTAAAGTAATCTCGTTCAGGCACTACGGCAAACTCAGTCCAGGCATCGTGAAAAAAGAGTTGAGGTTTTTTAGCACCCTGACCCGGTGCCCCACCGTTGATGAACGTTTGATTATTGGTGCCGAACTGAGCGTATACTAGAAAACGAGGCGATATTTGCGAATATATAGTAACCCGTGTCCGGCGACTGCCAATATCGGTTGAATGTTCCGCCAAGTTCCCACTGGCATCTACTGTGCCCGGATTGTTCTCAATAGAGCGCAGCCAAAACTGTTGCACCATCGCTATCCGAATATACTTACTACTGTCGCGACCGACCGGAATATGAATGCCACCTTGGTAGATTTCGGAACCTTGAGAGAAAACGTGAAAATGGAATGAGAAAAGAAAAAGAAAAGCAAGTAGAAATCTAATCATGGGCTAAAATTTGGCGTAAGATAGAAATATCTTTACACCAAACAACTAGGAAAGTCTACCCACCAATTGTAGACATTGATTCGCTTACCGACTGCGATCTTCGTCGCTGTTCAGCTTCAAAACCATCTTTCGCCCGATTTTGAAAGGTGGTCTCAAATACCTTCCGTATCTCAGTATCGGTAGCCCCTGCCCGTACTATATTTTTTATATCCAACACTCCTTGATCGTACAAACAAGTTTTGAGAGTGCCCTGGGCCGTAAGGCGAATGCGGTTGCAGGTACCACAGAATGTTCGGCTAAAAGCAGCAATAATACCAACTGTTCCCTGATGCCCGGGGATTTGGTAGTTATACGAAGTTGAAGCGGGTGCATCCGCTATTTTTTCTATTGCCGGGTAGTGTTGCTTCAGTACTTCTAAAATCTTCTGATGTGTCCAAACCAGCACCGGGTAGTGGCTTCCTTCACCATTAAAAGGCATTTCTTCAATAAATCGCACCGATACTGGATACTGCTGAGTAAGTTCGGTAAGGGGGATAATATCCTGCGTATTTTTCCCTTCCATAACTACCGCATTAATTTTGGTGGGAATGTTATGAGCCAGTAAAGCATGAAAGCAGTCCAATACTCGCTCAAACTCATCGCGGCGGGTAATTTCCTTAAACCGTTGACGATCAAACGTATCTAAACTCAAGTTAACGGAAGCAATGCCCATTGCCTTTAGCTCGTCTACGTAGGGCGTAGTAAGCACTCCATTGGTAGTAATATGTACTTCTTCAATCCCTGGAACTTTGTGTAATCGATTAAGAAAATCAACTAGATTACGCCGTACAAATGGTTCTCCCCCAGTGATTCGTATTTTGCTAATACCCATTTCGGCCAGAATTCGCACCAGGCGTTCCATTTCTTCGTAGGAAAGCAATTCCTTTTTCGGTACGTATGAGATCCCCTCAGCTGGCATACAATAAAAACACCGCAGATTGCAGCGGTCAGTAACTGCCAAGCGAAGGTAGTTGATGGGCCGTCCGTGATTATCAAACAAAGGCATAGGCTAGGGTTACCGTGCAGGGGATAACAAATGTACAAATGTTTTTACGAATTATTAATTGCTGCTAGCTGATTGTATAAGTTCGCCAATGGCAGTAGTAGGGAAATGATCTGAGATTTTAGTTGGGAAGATAGAAAAGGCAAATTCAGCATCAAAATACTAACGTAACCCCTTCTTCCTTAGCGTCTTTACGAGCATAAGATACTTGGTCTACCATTGAACCCTGACTGTTGAATAGCGTGATGGTATCTCCGGTATTATTAAGTCGCACGCGAGAATCTAAAGTAATCTGTGCTACTTCCCCGGCAGCTAGTACAGTAGCATCCAGCAATTCTGCCAAAGGTACCGACTTACCAATACTATCGGCTAAGATCCAATCGGTAACATCTTGTTCTTGGGCACTTACATTCAGCAAGGTTACGCGCTCTTTACCAATTTCTTTTCCTAAAGGATTGACTAAAGCTGCGACAATGCGAATACTGGTTTGTAGTTGGGGTTTTACCGGAGGGGGCTGAGGTATCACCATAGTATTATCCGGCACAATAACCAAATCTTCCGGTTCGAAATTCATTCGTAGCTGGAGGGGGGAGACCACATCAACTACGTCGTGCATATTGCCTAATTCGCCATTGGGCAATAGCACCCGGTCGTCGCGGTTTACTGGGTCGTCGCGCAGCCAAGCATCCAACTGACTCAAATCGGTAAACCCAGCTCCTACGTAACGAACCAAGCGCCGGAACAGCTTTGGCCAAATCACCAGATTCTCTATTTCCGCTAGCCCTACGGTTAAGTTAGCAGTACGTTCAATATTGGCAGTTGACTCTGACCACAGGCCGATGTTCTCCTGCTTTTTATTACGCACTAGTCGGGCTAAGGCTTGTCTCAAATCAGTAGGTAGTGAAGTGTAGAATGCAGGATACGCCAACCCGACCTCGAGCAAATGGTAGTTGAGACTTTGGTTTACGTGAGAATCTTCTATAAACACTTGGGAGCCATCTACTTGCGTTATGTCGCCTGTGTACACAAATGCAATAATTCGCCCAAATGTATCTAAGTTATTAGCCAGAATATAACCCCGCTGCGGATGGTTATTAATCGCGATAATCTTATTAGGGTTCCGGTCGGAAAACTGGACGTCGGTAAACCCAGTTCGGGATAGTAACTCATTGCGGGCTGCCTCCGCCCAGTTTAAGTTTTGGTGACTATCGGCAAAATGAGTTTCCAGCGCATCAATTCCCTCAAACCGTAGATTTATCATGCCGCGCTGATTAAAAGCCGCACTACGGCCTGGAGCGCTCAACAAATCTACTAAAACACGATTATCCGGTAAAAATTTTACGGTGTCGCCGTCTGGTTCGGGACCCGAAAGTGGTCGATCAGGATAGTGAACGTGGAATTCACCTTTAATCAGTTTGTAGGGCATGGTAGTAAAGATTAGTGTATAGATTGGTGGGTTATGCTTATCAAAAGTAACCTAAATTGAGCTTTGCTAAATTAATATTCTTGTTAAGTAGTTATTGAGAGGGAAAGAGTAGGCAATTTATCAGAAGAATTGAATACCCTGACGGTTTTTTGTAATTTGCTCAGAACAATAACTTTTTTATGAAAGCGATACCCATCATTTTGGTTGTTATTGTGGCATTACTCAGTACGAAATTACTATCTGATAAGTCATCCGTCTTAAAGGAAGCCGACTATCTACACATAGCTCATTTGGGAGAAGACGACAGTGAAGGGCTAGTATCTGTCCGACAGGCTTTTACCGAGCGGAACCCGGGTTATGATCTGCATTTCTTCGCGCAAACTCAAGAAATCAGCCCCACCGAAGTGCATCGGTTAGCCTTTGTACAGCGAGGCGGTGGCACGGCTCAGTTTCCCAATGGAGAGTCTTCTAAAATTTCGGTAGGCGATATCATTCACCTACCACCCCAGCGAACAATGAAGACTGATAGTCTAATTGATTATCTAGTGTTTACCGTACCTGATCCATTACCAAAAGAATTTCCTGACTTTATTCGTCCCGACTGGGACGAGAATATTACCGATACTCCGGGGGGCTGCGCTACGGCAACCGGAGCTTACCGCCGTATTCTGCTTACCTGGCGAAAGGATGTTGGTCCCTACGTTTACCACGCGCTGAATGCCCATCGGGTACGCATTACCGATTCATTCACGCATTTCCATCCGGTTGAGGGAGGGTTTGATGAGTTTTATCTGGTACAAATGGTGCAGCCCGACGCCCAACTTATTACTTCTAATCAAGTGGAGA
>CAKZPJ010000045.1 GCA_937138955.1 uncultured Flammeovirgaceae bacterium
TGGTTGCCCTACCGGAGGGGTCTTCGGCTTTGCTAGGCAAGAAAGCAATTGCTGAATCTAAATCTGAGTAAATCTGATTATAGATAGCGTCAACTGACACTGCTTTCGGAACCCCTTCTACCGTCGTTAAGGGTTTGGTAGTAAATGGAACATTTCCCCATAGTGCTACTAAATCAGCGTACATCCAACCGCGTAAAAAGCGGGCTTCGGCCGTTAGCTTATCAATAAGTTCCTGGCTTAACTGACCTTCTCCTAACGATGCTTCTTTTCTCGGAAGCGTATTGACTACTATGTTACTCCGATGAATGATTCGGTAAATGCCTCTCCATACAGTATTTACCAGCTCACTAGAAGCATCATGACTATAGTTTAGAATAATAGCTCGCCGGGCTTCCAGAATGGCTCCGCCGCTTAACAATTCGTCGGACAGTAAGTCCCAAACCCACCAGTATTCCCGACCAAACATATCATTTCCCTGAAGGGCAGCGTAGGTAGACACTACCGCTTGATCCGCCTCAGCGGGAGTATTAAAGGAGTTACCTACGCTAGCTGCCGTAGGGTTGCCTTCGGTCAGAAAATCATCATTACAACTGAGTGTAAAGAAGAGGCCCATAATAGAGAGCGCTACTATTTTCTTTTTCATATTATTTGCTGTTTTTATGAGTAAGTAAGTTTATAGAAATAACAGTTATGTTGTGTTTAGCAACCAATTGTTATTTCCAAAAGTTTAAAATTCAATTTGTAATCCTCCAATAATGCTACGCATTTGGGGAACATTACTATCATCGTTTCCCGCAGCAAACAACTCCTGACCACTAGGACGACCCTGCACTTCCGGATCTAAGCCAGTGTATCCAGTAATGGTCAACAGGTTAGAACTGGTAAAGTATATTCTTACTTTAGAAAGTGCCCCATTGGCAAAAGTAGATAGTAATGACTCAGGTAGTGAGTATCCTAACGACAGAAATTTTATCCGTAGAAATGAGCCATCCTCAATAAAGCGGTCAGAAATACGGGCATTCCGGTTAGGGTCCGTGATAACCGCTCGAGGAATATCGGTATCGGTGTTCTGAGGAGTCCAGGCATCCAGCACATCGGTTCCCATGTTAAACAGTCGAGTCATACCTTCGGTATAAAACCGATTGCCATTCAGAATTTCATTGCCAGCAGCTCCCTGGAGCGTGATTCCGAAATCAATATTCTTATACTCTACCGAACCTACTAACCCGTAGTTAATAGGAGGAAGATAGTGTCCAATGTTAGTGCGGTCATCGCCATTAATAGTACCATCGTCGTTCAAGTCCTGAAAGCGAATATCACCCGGCGATGTTGAGTTGAATTGATACGCATCGTGCCCCATGGATTCTGCCATCTCATTATCAGCATCAACCTCCTCCTGAGACTGGTAAATCCGGTCTACTTTGTAACCGAAGAAGTAACCTACTGGCTCACCCAGCTGAGCGAAGGTGGTTGGCTCGCCCGTATTCTGGAAACTAGGACCCGCGATGGTGGAAGTTTCGTTGAAACCTAATGCTTTTACTTCATTGTTTACGTAGCCAAAATTACCTTGTACTGACCATTTCACGTCTCCTGTTCTTTCAAAGAAACCCGCTCCAAACTCAAAGCCACTGTTTTGAATATCCCCAATGTTGGCTAATGGTGACCCATCGATGCCTGCTGAGTTTGGTAGAGGAACATTAATTACCAGATCGTTTACTCGGTTATTAAAATATTCAAAGACTAGCGCTACTTTACCTTGCAGTAATTCAGCATCTAATCCAATATTGATCTTTCGTACTTCTTCCCAGGCAATACTACGGTTAAAGAGTTGGTTTACCGTTAGGCCACTATTGAGTACATCGTTAAAGGCATAGTTAATATTACTAAATACGGTAGGGTCCCAGCCGTAGGCATCAATAGAAGTATTTCCGTTAACCCCCCAGCTACCCCGTAGCTTTAAATCAGAGAAAACATTACTGATTCCATCTAAGAAAGGCTCATCACTAAGACGCCAGGCAGCAGAAACTGCGGGGAAGACCCCCACGTTTACATCCGGCCCAAAGACTGAAGCCCGATCGCGACGTAGTGACAATGTAACTAAATACCGACCTAGATAGTCGTAGTTCAATCGACCAAACAATGACTCAATACCTAATTGATAGGCAGTTGAACCACCAAATTGAGTTCGGGGTAGCGAGTTTCCAATATCCCGTACATTCTCATTGTTTAATGAATCTGATCGGGCGAAAATATTCTCTCCCTCCGTAATTTGTCGCTCGTATCCGGCTACAACGTCAACATTGTGGTTACCAAACGATTTGATATAATTTAACTGGTGGGTAATGATTGTAGAAATATCATATATATTTCGTTTTTCTAAAGTAGGGAATGGATTTACGTTGAACTGAACCCCACCCGCGTCAAACGTGGGAGTATAGTTTTCTTGATTACGGTTACGAAAATCAGCACCAGCTTGGAAACGATA
>CAKZPJ010000046.1 GCA_937138955.1 uncultured Flammeovirgaceae bacterium
CGCAGGCTCGCGCTTTACTTGCGCATCGGTTTCCGTTTATGAAAGATGCGCCTTTGCTGGAAAGCCGCGTCTGTCAACACACTGATACTTTCGATAAACACTTCATTATGGATCGTCATCCCGATCTAAAAAATACCTGGATTCTCGGTGGAGGCTCGGGACACGCCTTCAAACACGCCCCAGCTTTGGGCGAGCTTGCTGCCCAACTGATTACTAATCAGAAAGAAACTCCATCACTCTTTTCCTTTCAACGCTTCTTACCCTCCTCTGATTTTACCCAAAAGCATCACTAAATTTTAAAAAATAGCGATCAATTGGATTCCTTCTTTGTCAAAAACTAAATCTGAACTTTGTAAAAGAAGATTTTGATAAAAAATCAAAGAAGGTTGATTATTAAATAATCCTATTATTATTTTGTTTTTATTGTAATTATTAAATTTATATTCTGGTTTTATTAAAAAATTCAGTAGGTTGCGATCTTCAAAAAATCACAATACCACTTCTCTTTTAGCGAAATTCTTTCCTTAAGCTTTTCCATATCACTATTAAATAATCTATCCTATGAGAAACATCTTTACGTATTTTACATTACCTGTTGGTCGGCGCGACCGACTATTACTCGTGCTACTCTGTTTGGGAGTTGCATTAGTGAGTACTCAACTTCAGGCTCAAGACCGAGCCATTAGTGGCAAAATTACTTCCGTAAATGGCAATGACCCTCTACCGGGCGTCAATGTCGTAGTGAAAGGCACTACCAATGGAACAATTTCTGATATTGATGGAAATTATCAACTTTCGGTGGGCGAGAATGCTGAGACACTAGTATTTTCCTTCATTGGACTAGTAACCAAAGAAGTAGCCATCGGCAATCAATCTACATTAAATGTTCAACTTGCTGATGATACTAAGCAACTATCGGAAGTAGTGGTCACTGCTCTGGGCTTTGAAGAAGATGCTGACAGCCGAGGTTTAGCTTTTTCTAAAGTAGAAGGTGAGTCCATCGCCCGATCCGGAGAAAACACCCTGATTAACAGTTTGAGCGGGAAAGCAGCCGGAGTGCAGATCTCTCGTTCCGGGGGTGATCCTGGCGCAGCGTCGTACATCCAGATTCGCGGACAAAATACGATCACCGGCGAGTCTCAGCCACTAATTGTAGTAGATGGTATTCCTATTAGCAATACGGTAGGAGCGCCTAATGCCGACTCAGGCAATAGTGGTGAGAATACCGGAGGTGTACGCCAGCAGTCACGGATGAATGACATCAACCCATCGGATATTAAATCACTACAAATTTTAAAAGGTGCTTCTGCTGCGGCACTGTGGGGTTCTCGCGCAGCCAACGGAGTTATTGTGATTACTACCAAAAAAGGACGCGATGCGGGCAAGTTGGATGTCACCTTCCGCTCTACCGTATCCCTTGACCAAGTAAATGTATTGCACCCTCTACAAAGCACATTTGGGCAAGGACAAGGCGGCATTTACAGCCCAACCTCTTCCCGCTCATTTGGTGATAAAATTGCCAACCGCTCGGGTGGAGCTGATGAGCAGATTACTGACCCCAATGCTGCCGGATACGGTGGTTTTTTTGAAACTCAAGATGGTAATCGCTATTACGCTATTCCGGGTGGTAATGCCGCTAACCCCAGTGGTGGCAAAAACTCGCGTGAGACTTTTAGTGATCAGCGGGAAGATCAGGTATTCCAAACTGGGTACTTTGTTGATAACTACCTCAGCTTAAGTGGGGGTAATGATAACAGTCAGTTCTTATTAAGCATGGGGCATATGACCCAAGAAGGTGTTTATAGAGGAGTAAGTGACTACGACCGTAGCACAATCCGACTAAATGCTACTCGGAAGTTTAGTGATATTGTCCGGGTATCAAGCAACGCTACCTTTGCCCGAACAACTTCTAACCGTATTCAGACCGGATCAAACTTAAATGGTCTCTACCTAGGTATGCTACGAGCTGCGCCTGATTTTAATGGGGAGGATTATATTGGTAACTACTTCGCTTCGCCTGAAGCCGCACCCATATTGAATCGTCACCGCTCGTACCGTCGCTATTTGGGTAATAATCCTAATCCGATTTACAACAATCCACTCTGGACGATTAACGAGCTACAAAACTCAACGATCGTTAACCGTTTCATCATGAGTGCCGAAATTGGTATTAAACCGGTGAACTGGTTTGAATTCATCGCGCGAGGTGGGGCTGATACCTACGAAGATCAACGTAAAACTTATTTCCCATTGCATTCAGCGGGAGCTAATAGCGGGGGGCGCTACGAAGAGTTCATTTTCGGCGAAACCCAGTTGAACTTTGATGCAATTGGCCGCTTCTCATTTAACCTTTCCCCCAATATATCTTCTAGTATGATTTTGGGTTGGAATATCAATCAGCGTAACTACAACCGAGTAGGTGGTATTATGCAGAACTTCTTAATTCCTGATGGGCCGCTAGATTTCTCTAACGCGGTAGGTGCCGACCGTTTTCCTGACGATACCGAGACTTTAGTTAGAAGTACGCGAACCTACGCTACGGCTAACTTTGGGGTGTACGACCAGCTATTCGTGAATGTTACCGGTGCCATGGAATCAGCTTCTTCTTTCGGGGAGGACAAGACATTCTTCTACCCATCAGCCGATCTTGCCTGGCAATTCACGCAGGTGATAGGAAGTAATGATTTTCTAAGCTTTGGTAAACTACGGGCTGGCTACGGACAGGTAGGGGTACAACCTGACCCGCACCGTACTAATACTGATTTTGTAGCCGCCGACGAAACTTTATTCGGAAGCTGGGGAGCCATTCTTTCGGGCGTAGGCTACGGTAATGGAGCCTTCGTACAAGGGGAACAGCAGGGTGACCCTGATCTGAGACCAGAAATTAAAACTGAGTGGGAAGTGGGAACTGACTTGCGATTCTTCAGCGATCGTCTTACCGCTGGCTTCACCTACTATCAGAACGAAATTGTAGATTTACTATTAGATGTACGACTACCTTCGTCGGTGGGTTTCGAGACCAGCTACACTAATGCTGGTGCTATGGAGAACAAAGGCTGGGAAGTTGATTTAGGTCTTAATTTATTCTCTAATAAAGATTGGAGTATTGACTTATTTGCTAATGCCAACCGCAACGTAAATGAAATAACCAGCTTAGGCGGAAGCGGAGATAGTGAAGGTGATGTAATTACACTGGGAGGCTTCAGTACCCTGACTAGTTCAGTAGCCAAAGTAGGCGAACCTCTTTCAACCCTATTTGGGGGAGTATATCTTCGTGATGCTAATGGCGCGCTAGATTTAGATGAAAACAACTTTCCACAAGTAGCTCCTGACTTTGGAGTGATTGGTGATCCGAACCCAGCGTGGCGAGGGGGTATTGGTGGAACCATATCTTGGAAAAATCTATCACTATACGCACTATTTGAAACATTCCAGGGTAGCTCTTTTGCTCCTAACACTAAATCAGTGCTCTATAACTTCGGAGTGCATGAAGATACTGGTAATGAGGTAGTTGTTCCCTCAAGTGGTCTGGTAAACTATTCTGGAGAAACTATTGCGGGAGGTACCAATGTGCGAGGTAACATCCGCGACTTTGGAGGTGGACCCGTTCTACTTGATGAAGCTTGGTACACTACGCTAGGGCAAGGATTTAGCAATCTTCAGGAGCAATTTATTGTAGATGGTAGCTGGACTCGCTTGCGTGAGGTATCACTTTCTTACAGTCTTACCTCAGAAAAATTCCGAGAGAAAACTAAGTTACAAAGCATTGATTTTGCTCTACGCGGACGCAATCTACTGTTATGGACGGATGTAGTAGGAATTGATCCAGAAACCTCACTAGATGGAGCTACTAACTCCCGAGGGCAGGATTACTTCAACAATCCTGGTACTAAGTCTTATATTTTCTCTATCGCTATTAACTACTAAACCAAGTAACATGAAAATATTATCTCATTATAGCTTACTAGCTCTGCTAGCCCTTTCGCTATTTGCTTGCGAAGGAATAGTAGAAGATTTGAACGATGATCCAAATAACCCGGCAGATGCCCCGGCTGAATTAGTATTTACCGGAGTGCAACTTGCCAACGCTACTACCCACGCCGGACTAACCGCCCGTATGGCTGCTATGTGGTCGGGACAGATGAAAGGAGTAGACCGTCAGTGGGGTGACTTCCAGGCGTACAATGCGGGAGCATCTAACTTTACGAATATGTGGGACAATGTGTACTACGGCACACTGCGCAACTCACGAATTGTTTTGAGCAAAATAGAGCCTCTAGGTATTCGGGTGTTTGCGGGGATGACCAAAGTGACCCAAGCTCATTGCATGGACAACGCCACCGCACTTTGGGGGAATATTCCTTTCTCACAAGCAGCTCAAATTGAGGAGTTTGATTCTCCTCTGTTTGATGACCAAATAGATATTTACACTTCTTTACAATTGTTGCTGGATGAAGGAATTGCTGATTTAGAATCTGGAGTCGGTATTCCGGCGAGTGGCACTGACATCTACTACGATGGTGATCCTGAATCTTGGACTGCTGCCGCGTATACGCTGAAGGCTAGGCTTTACATGGATACCAAACAGTATGATTTAGCCTTCCAAGCAGCCGAGAACGGAATTTCCAGTTTTGATGGCTCTATGTACCTAGAACATGGCACAACAAATGACGTAGATCGAAATATGTACTGGGATTTTCTCGGCCCTTCTCGGGGAGGTGATATTGCGGCCGAAGATGCCCAAGGAGAAGCCTACTTAGTCACACTATTAGACCCTGCTAATGATAATTACCGCGGAAATGCTAAAACCGACGAATCGGCTCGCTTTAATTATTATTACTTAGGAGCTGCGCAGGCTATCAATACTCCAGAAAGAGTTGAGCCTAACACACTTTCTCTTTCTCAGAGCGATACGTTAAACGGTATGTTTGCTGAGAACGCTTCTTTTCCATTGATTACCTATCAGGAAAATGTACTGACTTTAGCCGAAACTTCGGTGAGAGCCGGCAATTTCGATGCGGCCTTAACGTACCTTAATGAATATCGGGCGTTCCTTAACGAAGGCGGCTACATTAATGCTACCTATCAGGCGGGTTTCACGCTGGCTTATGAACCTTACGCTGCCGAGGATTTTGCTCCGGGCGGTATGGAAAACACTGATAATATTGCTGCAAACGATGCTTTGTTGCGGGAGATTGTAGAGGAACGCTACGTAACATTCTACGGGCAAACGATGGCTTGGAACGATGAAAGACGTACCCGTGGTAGTATAGAAGGAATCCCATTAACTCCGAACATTGGCTCCCAGCTTCCTTGGCGATTCGTGTATTCGCAATTTGAGATCAATGGTAATCCGAACGTTCCCAGTCCGGTACCTGGACCGTTTGAGAATATGACTATTTATCAGTAACATAAATTGTAAGAACATCATTAATGATGTCCCAACAAGGCACCAATGGAATTCCATTGGTGCCTTATTTATTTCAGGATCTTCGGATCAAACGTGAAATCCGATAACACATCTCCGCCCGATAGCAACTGATTGTAACTATTGATTTCTTCTACGGGTTTTCCTGGTCTATAGATAAAGGCTTTTTCGTCATTTGGGAAGAATAGCCAACCTAGTCGCGCTCCGTTCTCCAGCCATTCTTCCATTTTTTTCTGAGCGGGTACTAACGAATCTGTTTCCGACATCAATTCAATCACAAAATCAGGGCACAAGGGAGGAAACTGCTTCTTTTCGGCTTCAGATAGCGCATCCCAGCGATCTTGGGCAACCCAGGAAGCATCCGGTGAGCGGGTAGCCCCGTTGGGCAAATTGAATCCGGTAGACAAGTCAAATGTTTCCCCTAGTTTTGCTTGGCGATCCCACAAAGCTAATTCACAACAAATGTCAGCATTATTGCTACCAGTAAGTCCATCCGTCAGCGGCATAATAATTATTTCTCCGTCTTTGGTAAGCTCAAGCCTCAATTCGCCGTTTACCTGACACAATTCAAAAAATTCTTCACGAACCCATTGCTGAAGTTCTGGAGTAAGTTTTGGCTCATACATTTCTATTGATTTACGGATACCATTAAACCTTTTACACCGATACGTATCTAATCTATAAAACGAAAAGAATCGCTAATTTGATTACCGCAGTATCACCGAATATCCGCTTGGAAGATCAGGATCAATACATACTTCGTAGGTTTAAGGAGACCGATGGGCAGCAGGAAGCGTTTCAGTTGCTGGTGCGTACTTATCAGGAACGTATGTATTCCATCATCCGAAAGATGGTGATTGACCACGACGATGCCGATGATGTAATGCAGGAAGCCTTTGTGAAGGTTTGGCGTAATCTGGAAAAATTTAAGGGTGGTTCGCAGTTGTATACTTGGCTATACCGTATTGCTACCAATGAAGCATTGCGGTTTTTGGAAAAGAAGAAAAAGCGATTTTTTCTGCCATTGGGCGATGTCAACCAGGAGTTAGCTACAAAAGTAGACCAAGCTCCTTCGCTGGATGGTGATGAAATTCAGCGACGGTTACAGAAAGCATTGCTACAACTGCCAGATAAGCAACGCTTGGTATTTAACCTAAAGTATTTTGAAGATTTGAAATACGAAGCAATTGCTGAAATTACCGGAACCAGCGTAGGTGGTCTTAAAGCGAGCTATCACTTGGCGGTAAAGAAAATAGAAGCACTCTTACAATTAGAAACCATTTAGTAATATGGCTGATAAGATAAATTTAGATGAATTAAAGGAGAAAGGGCACAACCCATTCCCCGCTCCCGAAGGCTACTTTAAGGACTTCTCTCAGCGGATGCAGCAGCGGATTGATGAAGAGTCTGAGACAGAAAAAAACAACGTAGTTCAGTTCTCTTCTCGTTGGTACTACGCGGCCGCGGCTGTAGTTGTTTTGGTGATGAGCGTTTGGCTTACCAACCCTTTTCAGGCGGACACCTCTCCAATAGCTGAAACCGATCAGGATGAAGTGCAAACCCTATTAGCTAACGTGAGTGAGCAGGAACTAATTGATTATATTCAATTGGGTTCAGTAGACGTAATTTCTACTGTATCGCTTACTGAAGATGAGCAGGAAGACCTACTGGAAGCAGAATTAGAATCTTATGATCTTCCGGAAGAATACTACCTCGATACTGATTACTTACTAGAAGAGTATTTATAAACGAAACTATGAAAAAGCTTATTGTTACCCTGTCACTTTGCTTAGGCGCTGTCGCTGCTACTTTGGCTCAACGTCCCGCCGAAAAAATTGAAACCGCGCGAATTGCCTTCTTAACCGAACGTTTATCATTAACCCCGGAAACCGCCCAGCAGTTTTGGCCGGTCTACAACCAGTTCGATAAACAACGAAGAGAACTAAAGAAGGAAGAATTCAAAATGCGTCGCTCTACTAGAACTGACGAATTGGACAATGAAACGGCTCAACAACATATTAATGAGTACTTTTCCCTCAAAGAACAGCAGCTAGATTTGGAGAAAACGATGGCTACCGAACTGTCTGAAGTACTTTCCTCCCCCCAAATGCTACAGCTTATTCGCGCCGAAGCTGACTTTCAGCGGATGGTACTACGTAAGCTCGGCGAACGACGGCGCGGGGGCGAAGGGCGAAAACCAGGTATGCTACGATAGCATCGAGAGCTATTCTAATTGAGAGGTCCAATTTTCTTCTTCACGGGAGGAAAAAAACACTTGGAAACCCTCGGTGGATTGAAAAGCTTCTCGCGTTACTTTCCATTCTTCGTTAAAATCAGATACAGCTACTTCATTAAATTGATGATCTACTGGGTCTACTACCCACAATGAGCGAGAAAATAAAGTAGCCGCTAAATCGGCCAAATCGTAAGCTCCTACTGAACCAGCCACGCCCGAAGGCACCC
>CAKZPJ010000047.1 GCA_937138955.1 uncultured Flammeovirgaceae bacterium
GAAGAAGGCCGGGTAGCTGCCCGCTAACAGCCCGATGCCCAGCGCGATAATCAGTAAGTAGCCAATCAATGAGAAGTTACTCAGAAAGTTGAGGGTAATGTCTTTCCCGGTAATTTCCCGGAAGAACGGCATACTCAACTCGGCTAGTAACCCGGCCAGCAGGAAGGCAATCGCTACTACCAGTATCGCTTCGCTTAAAAACTGTACGATCAGTTGTTTCTTAAGTGCTCCCAGTGCCTTGCGTACGCCTACTTCCCTCGACCGCTTCATAGCGTAAGCAGTAGCTAGGTTGATATAGTTGATACTGGCAATCAGCACAATCAGTAGGGCTACCACCGAAAAGAGATAAACGTAGCGAATGTCCCCGTTGGGACTGATCTCAGAAGTCAACTGCGACCGTAGGTGGATGTCGGTGATTGGTTGTAAAAAGTATTGACGCTGACGGGCCTCATCTTCTCCAGCGTAGTCTACAATAAGCTGATTAATCTGACTGGCTAGTGTTTCCGAATCTGCATCTTTATTTAGTAGGACGTAGGTGTAATGACTGGTACCCGTACGGTTCTCTAAAATCCACTGAGGGTACAGGGGTTCAATGGTTTTCATGGACACTAAGAAGTCAGCCTGCAAATGAGAATTACCGGGCATATTTTCCATTACTCCGGTCACTGCCACCGATAACGTGTCGAAGAAGGTCAGCACCTTACCAACTGCCGAAACAGATGAGCCGAAGTACTTCTCAGCCATTGCTTGGCTAAGTACGGCGGTATTCGGATTATCCAAGGCGGTTCGGGCGTCGCCCGCGAGCAAGGGAAAAGAGAAAATATCTAAGAAGGTGCTATCAACGTAGTAGACTTCTTCCTCGGTATACTGCTGGTCTTCGTAGGTGATAAAAGCCCCGCTAAAGTTATCAATACGTACTATTTCTTCAATGGCCGAGAAGCCTTCTTCCAGATCGGGGGCTAACAAATACGTGGTGACGGCACTCCGATTGGTAGCATCACCACCCTGATCGTATTCTCCCGCTATCCGGTAAATCCGCTCAGCATTGGTGTGGAGGCGGTCAAACGAAAGCTCGTCCTGCACATACAGTACAATGAGAACACAGACAGCCATTCCAATAGAAAGACCCAAAATATTTATGATGGCTCCTTGT
>CAKZPJ010000048.1 GCA_937138955.1 uncultured Flammeovirgaceae bacterium
TTTCTAATCGGCGATATAGTGCAGGGACTCGCTCTCAAATCAGGCCACGTGAAACGGGAGCATTACGAATACCAAAAAAATGGTTCATGCTGTTTGTTTATGGCCATAGGACCACTAACGGGGAAGCGAATCGGCCAAGTATATGACCGTCGCCGGAAGGTGGAGTACGCCGAGTTCATGCAACTACTGACTTCCCAATTTCCGAAGGCTGAAAAAATCCGAGTGATCCAGGATAATCTCAATACCCATAATGCAAGCTCTTTTTACGAGCGTTTTGATGCTCAAACAGCTTATGCACTAAGCCAAAAGTTCGAGCTTCATGATACCCCTAAGAAGGCTTCTTGGTTGAATGTCATTGAGGCTGAGTTCTCGGCTTTATCTCGCTTATGTTTAAAGCGGCGTATTCCCACTAAAGCAATACTAGAACGGGAAGTGTTTCAGCTAGTCAAAGAACGTGATGATAAACAGATCAAAATTGACTGGCAGTTTTCTATCACCGATGCCAGAAAGAAACTGAAAAGACACTATACAAAGGTAAACTCAGTCAATGAAAAAATATAACCTATTTACTTTACAGTGTACTTAGTTTGCTATGAACTCGGCTACTTTAGACATCTTGGAAAAAACCAAAATCTTCATCATGGATCAAGAAAGCAATACTGCCTACCGTACTGACCCACCGGGGTGCCGGTCACGGCGTTTTAGTCGTACCAAAAAGCTATCGTTCAAGGCTACTGTGGTGCGGGGCACCCCGTGCTGATCCTGCAAAAGCTCCATAAAAGCTTGTCCTTGGAAGTGATACATTTTTTTGAAAAGCTGTCCCGTCATAGCGCGACAGTAGCGCAGAATGTCAGCAAAAGTGCTTTTGTGCAACGCCGACAGGGTATTAAGCCGAGTTTCTTTCAAGATTTGCTCTACTTTTTTAATCAAGAGTATCAACACCACCCAAAGGTAACTTCGCCCTGTTGGAAAGGCTTTAGACTACTGGCCTGTGATACTAGTGTAATAGAACTTCCTGCTAGCGAAGAACTCAAAGCAGTCTATGAACATCAGGTAGGAGCAGGTCACTTTCGCACCCAAGGAAGGTTGTCGGCTCTCTATCAAGTGAGCAATGCGATGTTCCTGGATGCCGAGTTAGCCCCTACCACTACGGACGAGCGTTCATTAGCCATGAAGCATTGGGTTCATTGCCAAGCGAATGACCTGATCATCTACGACCGCGGTTACCCTTCCTACGATTTCATGTATCGTCACCAGCAAGCTGGGATCGCTTTTGTGATACGGATACCTATCGTGTTTAACAAAGTTACCGACACCTTCCTAGCTTCAGGAAAGTCCAGTGCGATAGTAGACTTCTATCCCCGAAAACAGAACTTTCAAGACTTGCCTTATCAAAAGAGCACCCCACTAGCCGTACGTCTGATTCGCGTAACCCTCCCTGATGGGGAAACTGAGCTACTGGCTACTTCTTTATTAAATGAAGAGGCTTATCCTGCGGAAGACTTCGCGCATCTATATGCCTTGCGGTGGCAGCAAGAAGTGCGCTTTGATATACTCAAGAGTAATTTGGGCTTGGAGAACTTCTCCGGCTATTCAGTTTTATCAGTACAGCAGGACTTATACGCTGCCTTATTCTTACTCAATCTACAAGCTTTGGTTAGTCAAGAAGTGAAGGTACAGGTGGAAGAAAGTACTCAGCATCGTCAGCATGATTATCAGGTAAATCAGGCTTTATCGTTAGGATTTCTCAAAGAAAAAATCATTGATTTATTCTATAGCCAGCAACCAGAAGAACTCAGAACGTCCTTGAAAATACTTTTCATCCAACATGTAGAACCCGTCCGAGCAGACCGAAAACCTGACGGAAACCCAAAAAAGTACAAAAAGAAGAAAAAACCGAAAGTCACCATGAACCGCAAGCCTGTCAGAAGACAGGCTTAACTTAATGACAGTGGGGGCGGCCCCCCGTATGAAAAAGATTACTACATATGGCGGCGTTATCAGTAGTGTCGGGAAAAAGCGAAATGGCCAGCTACTACCATCGGAAAGTAAAAAAGGGGAAGAATAAAATGCTTGTTTTGAACGCAGTGCGTAATAAAATCATCCACCGAGTTTTTGCCTGTATCCGAGAGGATCGAAACCGGTTCGCCGGGCGATATAAAAAAAACTATATAGCAACGCTTGCTTAAACCATAGAAATCCCGGCTGGCTGAATGCGTACCGTAAATTATCCAAAGATTATGAAAAAACAGTGGCTTCAGCTGTCAATTTTATACAATTAGCGTTCGTCAATATTATTTTAGCAAAAATTCAACGAGCCGATTCCTAAACACACTCTTATGATTTCCATTGATAAGCACTAATCCATAGTTCACGTTAAATATAGCTTTAGCATTAGTCCTCACTATTTCCTTCAAAACCCAATCTCAATGCCTGCAGGCGGGCATTGGGTTCAGGGCTTAGCGTGAAAAACACCCGAATATCGCCATTTTCTCCCTGCATCCTAAAGCTTCCGCGTAACTGATTCAGCGGTGATAGCTCAGTTATTGATTGAATAGCTCCCGCGCTATCCAGCAAGTTCATCGCCTCTTCCTTTCTTTTTTCCTTTGATTGATCGAGGTAGAAATTTTCAGCTAGCAGTTCCTTTTCGGTTGGCTCGTCCCATTCCTGAATGAATTTTATCACATCTTCTTTCCGTTCGGCTAAGATTTCGGAAATGGGAAGCACCCGAGGCGGGAGGTCAAGCTCTTTGAATACTAGTTTTAGAATCTCTGCCCAGGGCCAAGGGGCGGTGTAGGTCCGATTACCAAAAGCCATAAAGCCAATACCCAGCTCGGGATAGAATTTATAATTACTTCCAAAGCCCGGTAGTGCTCCCCCATGCGACACCTGCACTGTACCTTTACAATTTTCTGCAATGCCGAGCCCGTAACCGTAGCCTACCATAGCCGGACAGGTTTCACCGTTCCAGTCGGTGGCTTCAGCGATCAATCGCACGTACTGGGGAGTATGCATTTTTCGTAAGGTGCTTCGCTTCACTGGGCCATCGTCTTCTCCGCTGCGGGGTGGCCAGGCCGATAAATGAAAGCTGACGTACTTACGGAAGTCTTCAATAGTGGTGAGTAAGCCACCCATAGCTCCGTAAATACCGTGGTGCAACATCGGTTCTAGTTGGTATTCATCATCTTCCCAGCGGTAGCCAATCACCAACTTATCATCGGGCACCCGGTCAACTTCCCAGTAGGTATCATTCATGCCCAGGGGCTGGAAGATATTTTCGCGGATATACTCGCCAAAGGGTTGTCCCGATACCCGCTGCACAATTAGCCCTAGCATGGCGTATCCGGTATTGCTGTACTCGAATTCGTAAGCAGGTACATTGCTGAAAGCGGGGACTTGCTGCAACAAATCCAGCAGCATTTGTTCGGGTTCATCCAGTTGGCGGTCACCCCAAGGATTATCCTCAGGAAAGCCCGCAGCCATGGTTAGCAAATTTTCAATAGTAATCGCCGGAGCATCGGAGGTCAGATATTCTAGGTTTTCAGCTTCGGGAATATATTCGGTTGCCGGATCGTGCAGTGATAACTTTCCCTCGTCCCGGAGTTTTAGAATGGCCATCGCCGTAAAGCTCTTGGTCATAGAAGCAATTCGGAACACGGAGGAGGTCGTAGCCGGAATATTCTCCGCCCGGTTGGCCAGTCCGTAGGCATCGGCTACCACCAGTTCATCATCCACCACGATACCCCAGGCTACCCCGGAAATATGTCGGTCATCGGCATGCTGCTGCATGAGTTCCTTTAATCTCGGGGCAATAGACTGCAACTGTTCCTTACGAATATCATCCTGAAAGGTGGGTGGAGTATAAGAACTACTGACCCTCGATACTGAACCCGCCGGAGTCGTCTCAGCAGAGGAAGACTCCTGTGACTGACAGGCCACCGCAAATAAAATACAACTCAACATAAATAAAGGTCGGATAGTAGCAAGCATGGTTAAATAGATAAGGGGCCGAACACTGGTATCACTAATTACGACACCGAGCGGTAAATTCCTATTCTCCTGGTTTTTGCTTCAGAATTTTTCAGGGAGATTTCTGAAATGGCCAATTTCTCTTCTTTGGGGAAGGAGGATTTGGGCTTTTCTGGTTAAGGAAGTGTGGGTTTGGAATCTCATATGTCCGCTGAGAGCTAAGTTATATTTATGTACTAAATTTCATTTACCGTTTTAGCTCGTATGTTTTCTTAGCTCTTGTTAGGCGTTAGTGCTTTTTAATACCTGCATTCAATTAGTAAGTGCGAAATTTAGTTTTTTATCAAGGTGTTCAGCGAACACCTGGTCTGAGGATTTAAAATTATACCTTTTTCTAGGCCACCGCAGCGCGGTCGTTGGTTAATTTTATCTTGTATTTCTTTCACTCTTGTCGGTGACAGGGTGGAAAAGTCGGTTTGCTTAGGAATATATTGCCGTACTAGACCATTCAGGTTTTCATTCGCTCCTCGTTGCCAAGCATGATAGGGTTTGGCAAAATAGACGTCGATAGCAAGGGCTTCTGAAATTTTCTGATGAAAAGAAAACTGGATGGCCAGCCCCGTCCTCCCGTTGTCAGCGGTGATTGTATGCAGCAGGGGCTTCCATGCCTGTAGTAACGCGATCACCGCCTCAGAGACCAGACGAGCTTCCCGAGTAGGGACTAACTTCATTTTAAGCACGCCGGTGGCTCTACAGTTAAGCGTCACAATCGCCCCTTGGTGCCCATTGCCGATGATCGTATCCACCTCTAAGTCACCCAGACGTATCTTCTGCTCTACCACCTTGAGCCGCTATCTACCCTATGGGATATCAAGCCTCTATGATCCTTTAAGCGACCTGGCTTCCGGTAACGTTTCCCCTTTCTGCGCAAGTGCTTGTATAGGTTTCCACCCCTGTTCTTGCCTGTCCAGACATGCTGATAGATGCGCTCTGTTGACACCCAAATTGGCTTCGAACTTTCTACCTGCTCGGGGCTGTAATCTTCTTGTAGCAACGCTTCTACGTTCGCCTGCACTGCTTGATCAAACTTGCGATGCTTTTCTTTCGAGTGGTGGCGTTGCTGTGCCTTTCTGTTCGCCAACTCAGCACGGTAATTGCCCCTCTTCTGTCTTCATTGCGATGGATCTCTCGGTAGATCGTTGACAGGTGCACACCCAACAACGCTGCGATTGTTCGTTTCTTAAAGCCTGCGGCTAGGTGTGTCTGGATTTCGTACCTTTGTTCTAAGGTCAATTGTTTGTATTTTTTCATGCAAAACAAATGTACATCGTTGATCTTGACACCCTAGGCTAGCCTAGGTGTTTTTCAAAATGTCTCGCACTTATTTATTGAATCTAAGAATTATATACTTATTTTGTTTTGTAACTACCTCAATATAAGTAATTTATGCCTGTTTTTCTACTATGATCTCATCCGCCTGATGAATTTTTCGGGTAAAATTTCTCGAGCAGATAGTGGGCGGTGTGGTTGTTGTGTAGCTTAATCATATCTTCAGGCCGACCGGCAAAGGTTACACCACCTCCCTGATCGCCGCCTTCCGGGCCCAGATCAATAATCCAATCGGCGCACTTAATCACTTCCATATTATGCTCAATAATAACCACTGAGTTACCCTGCTCAATCAGTGCGTTGATAGCATCCATCAGCTTGCGAATATCGTGGAAGTGTAGTCCGGTGGTAGGTTCATCAAAGATGAATAGCAAATGTTCATGCCCGTTGCGTTGACTATTTCCCTTACCTAAAAACGAAGCCAACTTTACTCGCTGCGCTTCACCGCCACTAAGCGAATTAGAGGATTGACCCAGCCTGATGTAGCCCAATCCGACATCTTGCAGTGGCTGTAACTTGTTGATTAATCCTTTATGACCAGCGAAGAAATCAACACTTTCATCTACCGTTAGCTCCAATACCTCCGCAATATCTTTTTCTTGGTAGGTCACCTCCAGAATCTCTTTCTTAAAGCGTTTGCCCTTACACACCTCGCAGGTTAGGTGAATATCAGCCATAAACTGCATTTCTACCGTTACTTCCCCTTCACCCTGACAGTTTTCGCACCGTCCACCATCTACGTTGAAGGAAAAGTAGGCTGGTTTGTAACCCCGCTGTTTAGCCAGAGGTTGACCCGAGTACAACTGCCGGATTTGATCGTAGGCTTTCACATAGGTAACCGGATTGGATCGAGATGACTTGCCGATAGGGTTTTGGTCAACAAACTCCAGTTGGGTAATCTTTTTAAGATCGCCTTCCAACCGATCAAACTTTCCGGTAGTCTCGTTTACGGTTCCGAATATTTTGCCTAGAGCCGGGTACAAGATGCTTTTAATCAACGTAGATTTTCCCGACCCGCTTACTCCGGTTACTACCGTCAGCACTCCCAGCGGAATATCTACGTCAATGTGTTTCAGATTGTTTTCTCGCGCCCCCTTGATCTCAATTTTATGTTTGAATGGACGACGCTTCTTGGGTAGCGGAATAGCTTCTACGCCGCTTAGGTAACGGGCAGTATGAGTGTTGGCACTGCCGTTCATTTTTTGCAACTCCGCTAGGCTTCCCTGAAATACTAGCTTACCGCCGTGTCGCCCGGCATCGGGGCCAATATCAATAATCTGGTCGGCGGCTCGCATCACTTCTTCTTCGTGCTCTACTACAATAACGGTATTGCCCAGATTACGTAGGGTTTTCAGTACTTCTACTAATCGGCTAGTATCGCGGGGATGCAATCCGATGCTGGGCTCATCTAAAATATACATGGAACCAACCAATGCGCTACCCAATGAGGTTGCCAGTTTAATACGTTGGTATTCTCCCCCTGACAGACTACTAGTAAGTCGGTTTAGCGTCAGATATCCTAACCCTACTTTATCTAAATATTCCAGCCGGCTACGAATTTCTTTAGTGATACGATTCGCTACTTTTTCTTCGTGCTTATCCAGTGAGATTTCTTGAAAGAATAAAATAAGCTTGCTAATTGGCATCAGCACCAATTCATTGATGGGGGTGCCGTTAACTTTCACGTAGGAAGCATCTTCCCGCAGTCGGGTTCCCTTGCATTCGGGACAAACAGTACGACCACGGTAACGCGATAGCATCACCCGATACTGTATTTTGTGGGTTTTAGACTGTAGATATTGAAAAAATTTATCCAACCCCTTAAAATATTTATTACCGGTCCAAAGTACTTTTTTCTGTTCGTCAGTTAGGTCAATGTAGGGGCGATGGATGGGGAAATCGAAGCGGATACCATTCTTT
>CAKZPJ010000049.1 GCA_937138955.1 uncultured Flammeovirgaceae bacterium
TTTCTGAAGATACTCACCAAAGATGGCGAGCTAAATTTAGACTTTGACAATCCTCTAATTGATGGTGCCTGCATCGTTCATCAAGGTCAACCACACCACCAAGCACCTCAAAAAACCTAAATTACATGGAAGAACTCACCAGCTTCATCAGCGATAACCTATTAATGGTCTATATTTTAGTGTTTGCCATCTTCCTGGGTATGGAAGTAATATCGAAGGTGCCTACCGTTCTGCATACTCCTTTAATGTCGGGTGCCAATGCGATTAGCGGAGTTGTGGTGATTGGTGCTATCCTATTAATTCGTCAGGCAAGTACTGATGACTATCTGGTTTTGATCCTAGGTTTTTTAGGAATTGCTTTAGCCATGATTAATGTAGTAGGTGGCTATGCAGTAACCGACCGAATGCTGGACATGTTTAAAAAGAAAAAAAGTAAGATATAACAACGCCTGCTTTGGAAACCTCGCTCTACGATTTTCTCTACCTAATTAGTATCGTTCTCTTCATTATCGGACTCAAGCGGCTCAGTAGTCCCGATACTGCTCGGAACGGAAATTTGATTGCTGCTGCTGGAATGGGGCTGGCAATTATTGTTAGTTTAATTTATCCATTAGACAGTGGTAGTAATAATTATGGGTGGGTAACCGGAGGAATGGTAGTAGGTTCCGCCATTGGCTACACTGCCGCGCGAAAGGTAAAAATGACCGCCATGCCCGAGATGGTTTCGTTGTTCAACGGGTTAGGGGGCGCCTGCGCAATGATGATCTCGCTGGTGGAATTCTATAACTATCCAGCCAATACGCCCTTATTAAACGGAGCGGTTTTCACTACGTTATTCGCCTTATTTATTGGAAGTATATCTTTTACCGGAAGCTTAGTCGCCTACGGCAAACTAGAAGGCTTCTTGCGCGACTCTCTGGTGTTGCCCGCTCCCAAAATAGTTAATGTTGTTCTCCTCATCGCTATTCTGGTTTTGGGTGGCTACGTTCTATCACTACCTGATTTGAACTTCACACTCGTTCTTGTTTTCCTTGCTCTTTCCTTATTCTACGGGATTACGTTTGTTACTCCTATCGGGGGGGGAGATATGCCAGTAGTTATTTCACTATTGAATTCTTTCACTGGTATTGGAGCTGCTTTAGCCGGGTTGATCTACAACAATCAGGTGATGCTAGTGGGCGGAATTCTGGTAGGGGCATCGGGCACTATTCTGACCATCCTTATGTGCAAGGCAATGAACCGTTCGCTATTCAACGTCATCGTAGGAGGGTTTAGTAGTAAAGGGGGAGCAAGCGGTGACGGACGAGAACAAGTTGTTCGAGAAGCTACCCCCAGCGATTTAGCTATTGAGCTAAAGTATGCTAGCAAAGTAATTGTTGTTCCTGGATATGGGTTAGCCGTTGCTCAAGCTCAACACGTGGTGCATGAGTTAGAAAGTATGCTTGAAGAAGAAGGCGTTAATTTTATGTACGCCATTCATCCGGTAGCGGGCCGGATGCCCGGGCACATGAACGTCCTTTTGGCTGAAGCGGATGTTGATTATCCTAAACTACTTGAATTAGAGAGTGCGAACAAAGAAATGCCTACAACCGATGTAGTATTGGTTATTGGAGCCAATGATGTAGTGAATCCAGCAGCTAAAGATGATACATCTAGTCCAATCTACGGAATGCCTATTTTAGATGTAGAGCTGGCGAAAAATGTGGTAGTGCTTAAGCGAAGTATGAGTACTGGTTACGCTGGGATCCAAAACCCGCTCTTTTTTGGAGAAAAAACCAGAATGTTATTTGGTGATGCGAAATCTTCATTAAATAAATTGAAAGAAGAAGTAGATCAAGCTTAACCGTTCTTCAGGAGAACTTTATAGAACAATGTTAAAAAGTTTTTGGATAATTATTGTTAACTCTAAACAACCTGTTATATTTGCCATCCAATTTCGCAGTAACAGTCGGTTAGCGAAATATTTTTCAAAAATTTCTATTTTCTTTTTGTTCAGTAATTTATCATTTCTTACCTTTGCAATCCTGTTTTAGTAGAAGGGTGTAAGAGAGGCGTAAG
>CAKZPJ010000050.1 GCA_937138955.1 uncultured Flammeovirgaceae bacterium
ACTGCTGAAGTCATACAGCTCCGACTGATCAGCGCAATAGGAGAGTTGATTCTTTCTCAGCAATTGACTGATACTCAAGCTGGACTAAATACGCTGGTGCTGGACGTTTCTCAAACCCCAGCCGGTATCTATACACTAGAAGTAACCGCGGCGGGGCAAACTATCAGCAAAAGAGTGATTGTAAGACCGTAGAGCTTAGAAATATCTTCTGGAACCTTACGTGTACCGCTTGAGAAAGTCTGTAGGGGTATCAATATTTATGGAATCACTTATAAAATCTTTAGCATTTCTAGTAACGATATAATCTAGCGTTTCCTGCATTGCCGCTGAAACTTGGATGGCATCTTCAAAATCTTTCATTTCTGAACGAAGTGCGTTCATAACAACATTTTTGTCAACCCCAGCAATATCAACTATTTGTACTAAATCTGAAACAAACGCAAAGGCCTTCTTGTGCCTTTCTCTTTTTTTGCGATATAATAAATATCAGTAATCGAGGAAGCAGTCACGTATGCGACAATTTTCGCTTTGTCGATTAAAGAGAATAGTCGAGCAGCCGCTTAAGTGCAATGTCGAGTAGTATATTGGTATCGAGAAGCACCCTATCCATCACTGGTACTTAGCCGATAAATATTCGTGTTTTGCCCGATCAGCATTCTCGTCTGATAAAAAACCACCCCATTTTTCTATAAACTTGGTTGCATTCAATTGAGCTTTAGGCATAATGACTACTTCAACTTCGCATTCAAAGAGAGAAGGATTTATAAGGCACCTGAATGATTCCTTGTGCTGATACTTTTGCTGTAAATCTATACGTTTTCATAATCTCTGTTGGTACTCTACAAAACGAAGATACGCAATAATTGATTGGGTTATGACCTGTTTTCTACTCGAAGCAATGATTGACGGACGAGAAATCTACTCAGGAAGAAGTATTTAGCGCGCCTTCCGAAGTACGCGGGTCAAACAATACGGTGCTGGTAAGAACTAAAGCAAGATTTTTCCTAAGATTATTTTGATAAAATGGTAAAACTACCGTGAAATTTGCTGATACATTCAGCGTTTGTTTACTAATTAGCGTATATTTGATAGAACTTTTTAAACAAACAAATGTCATGGCATATAACCTAAAACTTGATAAGATAGATCGCAAAATACTGGAAATACTACAATCCAATGCCAAGATCACCAATGCCCAACTCTCTAAAGAAATAGGTCTTTCTCCTGCTCCAACATTGGAGCGAGTAAAAAAGCTAGAAACATTAGAGGTAATTGATAGCTACCACGCCAAGCTAAACACGGCCAAGATTGGATTGGGTATTAGCACCTTTGTCATGATTAAGCTGACCGGTCACGATAAAGGAAGCATTCACACCTTTATTGAGGCAGTGAATCATATTGATGAAATTATTGAGTGTCATCACGTAACGGGCACTAGCGATTTTATTCTGCGAGTAATTGCTCAAGATATTGCTTCTTATCAGCAACTGATGCTTAATAAAGTGAACGAAATTACCGTAGTTGATAGCCTACAGTCTCTAGTAATCTTGTCCACCTTTAAAGATAGTAAGTCACTACCAATCCCGGAAGAATCTGATGTAGTGAAAGTGTAATGTAACTACGGATGCGGAGACCAGGAAAAATGAGGAAGGGTAGAAAGGTAAAGGGTACAAGACCACTGTGGAAAGGTGATGATCAAGACCTCGGATAAGTTCTGATGATGCAGCCATTTAACAAGTCCAGGAAGCAATCGAACAATATAACTACGAACTAATGACCAATACTGATTCACCTCGCTTGTTATTAAATGCTGAACAGATTACTCAGAAGGTAACTCGGATTGCTTATCAGATATACGAACGTAACTTTGCTCAAGAGAAAATCATTCTGGCAGGAGTACTAGACCGAGGTTATCATCTGGCGGAGCTAATTGTAAAAGAGCTAAACAAAATTAGTCACTTTTCTGAGGATAAAGGATCGCTTAAATTAGTAGAAGTATCTCTAAAAAAATTTACGCAACAACAGACTCAAGTAGAGTTTAATGTGCCGGTTACGGATTTTGACGGAAACAGCGTTATTCTCGTTGACGATGTGCTAAATACGGGTCGTACTCTAGCTTATTGTTTGCCATCCCTTCTCGAGCGGCCAATTAGTAGTCTGGAGATTGCAGTCTTAGTGAATCGTAGTCATATTCAATTTCCAGTGATGGCCAATTATACCGGATTAGAGTTGGCTACTACGCTACAAGAACATATTGAAGTTATGTTCGATCCCGATAGTGAGGGTGTTTATCTGCGCTGAGTTTTATTCTCATATTACTTTTGTATAGCTTAGCCAATTAGAATAGTTAGGTAAATCCTGCACTCTTAAAACTATTTTTGTGTATCTAAAGGGTAAATAATTGCATTCAATTAAAATATTCACTTATTTTTGTGCTAGAATATCAGATGTCTCTTTTATAAGAGGTTAGATTTATGGAGAGTACCCGATCGAAGTCCATTAAACCAAAAGAACATACTGCCAGTTCGGAAGATGCCTTTGTTCAGAAGGTAGACAAAGAGGGTATTCGCGGGCTGATGCATATGAAAGAAATCCACTGGCAGCCTGGTAATTCCTTTGCTACTATCGTAGCAGCAAACGATATATCGGGTCCGGTACGCTTGCCAATTCATGCAGTATACCAGGCCTTTGGCAAAGGTGAGGAGCGGCTTCGGAAAATAGTTGACCTGCTACTGACCGGCGGAGGGCAGCGAGTTGAAGCTATCATTGATTTAAGTAATCCTGAGAAGCCAAATCTGTCAGTAGCCGTTACCGCAACGATAAACGGTACAGAGTCGGAAAAATCAGTAATTGTACTCAACTTTTCGCCTCAATGCGAACCGCCGCCTTCCCAGCCTCTCCTTCTACCGGAAGTTGTTTCTTCAGGCTTCTTAGCAGTAGAAGCGCAGACAGGAAGTATTATAGAAGCAAACCCAGAAGCACTGGTACTGCTAGGGATTACTGATGATGAGGTAGCTAACATTCCTTGGCAGCGAACACCCGAATGGCTTCAGTTTATTCGCGAAGTAGTAAAAAAGGGTAGTGTCACTAACCGAGTGTTAGAAATACTGCCTGACAAAACCTGGCTATTGTTTTCTGCTCAATACACCGAGGGAACCATTTACATGGTAACCCAGGATGTTTCATCAATTCAGCAACAGATAAAGAATTTGGAGCAGGTGAATGTTGGTTTGGATAATTTTGTTTATCACGCTTCCCACGACCTTCGGGCTCCCCTGCGTTCAATGCAAGGGTTGATTACTCTTCTTCAAAATGAAACTAACGACGCTGAACGAAGCAGATTTGTTGGACTGATTGAAGGAAGCATTAAGCGATTAGATGCCTTTTTGGTAAACTTACTTAGTATTTCTCGCTCACGAAGTTCTACTCCGCGACCACTTCTGAAAATTAACTTCATGGTAGAAGTAGAGCAGTCAATTAGCAGCTTTTTTCATTTGGAGGATCATAAAAACTTAGAAATAAGTACCCGAATCAGCCAGCCTTGCTCATTTGTATCAGATTTGACACAGATTCGAGTTATACTCAACAATATTATCTCTAATGCTTTTAAGTATCGGCGCTACGGAGTTCGAAAGTCTCGAATTAAAGTGGAGGTGAGAGTTAGTAAGAAACAGGCGAACATTAAGATATCAGATAATGGAATTGGCTTAGCGAAGGAGCATATTCCTCGCGTATTTGATATGTTTTATCGGGCTACTGATCGTAGTGAAGGTTCAGGCTTAGGATTGTTTATTGTTCATGAAACGGTAGAAAGGTTGAAGGGAAGCATATCCATTAATTCTCGACCGAACCGCGGTACTACCCTTACCGTTGTCCTTCCTAATCAATACCAAAAAACTTCTTCATCTAGCTAAACCGGAGCGAGGAGGCTTTTTACTAATAAGCTTCTAAGTGGCGACAACCTTTCTGAAAGAATACAATTTCCGAGTTAGAAACGAGCATTAGTGCTATTAGCCAGATAAATCGCGAATACTTTCATAAATTACGGTCAGATTTCCGGATGATTGTTAGTATAGAGTAGCTAATTTTCCGTTTGCTTTTCTAAGCACTTTACAATTTCGCGTTTTCAATTACCGGATAATCTGATTGATATTAATCTAAGCAGGTGTGTTACGTAAAATTGGTTTCTTTCTGATCGGGCTACTCCTGGTAGTCGCTGGAATTTTTGGCTATCGGGAATACGTTGCTGAACCAACGTTGCTAACTGTTGACCAATTGGTGGCCGAGGATGCCTTATGGGTGTATCATTCTAAGAATTTTCCCGCCGACTGGGCTGATATGCACAATAGCCCATTGGGTCGTCTCATTACTTCGGTTCCTGATATTCAGGATATCAAACGGGGAGTCAACGCACTCGATAGTATTGCGCTACTTTCTCTTCTCAGTAATCGATCCGTATACATCGTAAGTCATGTTATTGGCAACGACGATATTGGTTTCTCTTTTTACTTGGATTTAGAGAATACTAATACACCTACCGACTGGGAAAACCTAGTAACAACAGTAAGAAATTCACCAGCTTGGAAAGTGGAACGCCAACAGTACCAAGGGGTTAGTATTCAAGAATGGGTTTATCAACCTCAGCAGGTTCGTTTTTCCTGGATGCAAACGGATAACTTTATCATCGGCAGTTTTACTCCTTTTTTAGTAGAAGATCAAATTCGGCGATTAAGCAATACTGAAGTACCGGAGCAATCGTGGCGGAGAATGTTATCTCAAAGTGCGTTTTCCCAGCGTGATCAAGGTGACGTTACCGTAAACGGTAAGCAGTTAACCCGCTTCGTCTCGGTATTTACTGCTGAGCAAGAGAGCCGAGCTGATTTTTTGATGGATGCATTAGCCGACTGCCTGATGTTAGACTTATCAATTGAGAACGATCAGTGGCTATTTAGTGGGTTTAGTGAAGCATCACCGAATAAAACATATTTATCAGTATTCACTGAACAGTCGGCTACCTCATTCGGTCTGGGTAACTATTTACCGAGTAGGACGGCCGCTGTTCGCCAATGGACATCCTCTGAAGCCAGTTCTTGGCTAGGGGAGTACACTGAATTTTTATCTCAAACGAAGGATAGTAGTAACCTATCACAATTACAACGGCAATTTCAAGACAGAACAGGAAATACGTTAACTGAGTGGTTTTCTTGGGCGGGCAATGAATTAGGGGTGATTACTCTGGAAACAAGTTCAGGTAAAACGGAAGACCATTTGATAGTAGTGGAAATTGCTGATGTAGCTACACTAGAGCAGAACCTACAATCTTTCTCCGGTCATTTAGATTCGCTTTCATTTCAGGAGACATACGCTGGCTATACTTTACGAAACCTGCCCGATAGCACGTTGCCCAATTTGCTCACCGGTAAATTTTCTCCAGCACCAAATGAGTACTTTTGGTACCACGATGCTTCTCATTTGGTGCTTTCCAATAGCCTTAATGCTCTGAAACGTCTGATTTCTGATCAGGTAGCCGAAAATACCTGGAGTAAATCGCCTGGGCAGAGTCGCTTTTTAGAACGATCTATCAATCCTGCCAACCTTAGCTTCCTGGTAGATATGCCCCACTACCGAGAGCAGTGGATGAATAATTTATCACCAAAATGGGCTGAGTGGGCTCAAACTCAAGAAGCGGCACTAAACCAGCTTAATGAGGTTGCCCTACAGTTTAGCACAATGGGCGAGGAGTACTACACGAACATAGTGATAACTTATAAAACCGAAGATCAACCAACCAATGGTAGCTTCACTACGGCTAATCGCCAGCGAATAGATACGGCTATTTCATCTAAACCTTTCGTAGTACGAGGGGGCGACCAGAAAACTCGAGTGGTAGTACAAGATCAATCGAATGTAGTTCATCTTTTAAATCCGGCTCAACAGACTATCGTTTGGTCAGACTCAACGCAAGCTTCTGTAGTAGGCGAAGTAACCCAGATTAATCTACCCGGAAGTTCCGCTCCTAACTACATTTGGGCTACTGACTCAGTCTTACACCTGGTTGATCGCCTGGGCAACTACGTAAACGGTTATCCGTTCTACTTGCCAGATGGTATTAGCGTGCAATATCTCTCAGTTTTTGACTACGAACAGGACGGGAACTACCGGTTTTTAATTACTGACCCACAGGGGCAACTCTGGTTATTTAATGCTGATCGTGATAATCTGGCGGGCTGGAATCCGTTATCACTTACTGCTCCGTTAGCTGAAGCCCCCAAACATATTCGGGTTCGTGGTAAAGACTGTATTGTCGCTTTATTAGAGAATGGCTTGCTGTATCTCTTGAATCGAAGGGGCGAAGCCTATCCGGGGTTTCCAGTAGAGCTTGGGCTAGCCTGTGAAAATCCTTCATTCGTCAAGATTGATAATACATTCACCGATTCTGAAATTTCCACTGTGACCGAAAGTGGGGAGATTATCTCATTAAATCTGCAAGGAACATTACTCAAGCGAGAGCAACTACTTCGTACTTCTGCTAATGCCCACTTTCTTCTTTGTCCTGATCGACTGGAGAAAGACTTTATCATAGTTCGCCAGGATGAGCAACGATTAAGTGTTCTCGATGAGACCGGAAGGGTATGGTTTGAGCAGTCATACTTTACTCCGGGAGCTCTCAGCCGTAATGAACTGTCAGTACAGTACTACAATTTTGGAACGGATAATCAGGTCATAGCAATTAGTGACAAAGTGCAAGAGTTTACCTACTTATTCGATCGGCGAGGAAAGTTATTTAACAACCGCCCAATTGAGAGCCGTGGCGAGGTGGCACTACTGTATTCAGAGGCTAGTAATAAATATCAACTGTATCGGGTTTATGAAAATGAATTGGCAGTAATTACCTTTTAAGGTCTAGCTACGATAGCACTTTATTAGTCTTTCGGCACCCTCTCGGGCAGTAATTTTGCCGTGAAGCACCTCTTTTTCTATCTGTGACAGTATTTTCTGGACACCTTCTTGGCGGAAAAAATGCTGAGAAAGTTGCTGCTGAATCAGTTCGTACATCCAGCTTTGTTGCTGTTGTTGTCGTTGCTGCTGAAAATAGCCAGACGCTTTAGTAGCTGTCACGAACTTTTTGATGTGACTCCAAATTTCGTGTAATCCTTGATTGTGTAAGGCTGAACAAGTGACTACTTCCGGTGATGATTTTCCTGGTACAGGAGGAAAAAGGTGAAGCGCGTGCTCATAGTTTTTTTTTGCCATTTGAGCAGCTTTTTTGTTGCTACCATCAGCTTTATTAATAGCGATGGCATCAGCCATCTCCATGATTCCCCGTTTCATACCTTGCAGCTCATCACCAGCTCCACTAATCATCAGGAGAAGAAAAAAGTCAGTCATGTGGCGAACCATTGTCTCCGACTGGCCTACACCTACTGTTTCAATAATAATAATGTCATAACCAGCGGCTTCGCAAAGTAAAATAGCTTCTCGGGTTTGTTGAGCTACCCCGCCTAAATAATTACCGGTAGCACTAGGGCGAATATAAGCCGCACTTTGCTGACTTAATTGTTGCATACGAGTTTTGTCCCCTAAAATACTTCCTTTCGACTGCTGGCTGCTAGGGTCTACGCTAAGTACTGCAACGCGACATCCTTCCTGAATTAAGATCATGCCTAGTTGATCAATGAATGTACTTTTACCCACTCCCGGTACTCCGGTAATTCCCAACCGGAGGGAGTTGCCGGTATAAGCAAGAAGTGAGCTAATAATTGTTTGGGCTAAGTTCTGATTAGAAATAAGTGTGCTTTCTATCAAAGTAATAGCTTGACTTAATACAAAACGATTGCCGGATCGTATTTCATCGGCGTACTGACTGGTTGTGAGCGTTCTTCTTCCCATGTTTATGATCCATTTCTTAAAGAAGATAAGTAATGTAGTACATTGGTGTTTAAAAAAATAAGATAATAATTTAAGATATAATATAGTTTATCTACCTATAAAGAGAGTAACAAGATTAGCAATGATAGCATTGCATATTAAACTAATTAAATAATTAATTGAACCTTTAAGAGTATATTTTGATTGTAAGTATAAATTATATCTATATTATTTTACTATAAGCCATTATTTAATATTTTTATTGATAATTAGTGTTGGTTAGCACATTAAGCGTGACAATGCCTACCTAAGTTGTCTACCATTCAGGTCTACCTATGAAATACCTACTACTTAATTTTCTTTTTGCCTTCTTAAGCTTTACGGTAACTATTGGTCAGGACGTTGACTATACTTTTAATGTTCTTGCCCACCAAGGAGAGATTTTTTACCGAGCCGATTCGGAAAGTACTTGGAAACCCGTTGAGATTGGAGTAGAACTGCGAGAAAATCATCTAATAAAGATCGAGAGGGGTGCATATCTGGGGTTAGTTCACCAAAGTGGAAAAACTATTCCTTACCGCAAAGCTGGTACTTATGAAGTTTCTCGGCTGCATCAACAAATAAAATCAAGTCCATCAGAAGTAGCTCAAAAGTACGCTAATGCCTACGTTGAGTCAATTATTAACCCTGATAATAGTGCTAAGGAAACTACTCGGTCGGTAGAAAATAGAAAGTTGAAAATGTACCTACCCAATTCAGTAGATGTATATAGTCCGGAAGTGGTACTACGCTGGAAGGATCAGGAAACACTGACTGATGATTATGAAGTGGTGTTTAAAAATATGTTTGATGAGGTACTTATGGTGAAGGATGCTACCGATACCAAACTTTGGTTAGACTTTAAGCAAGAACCAATTGCCTCAGAAAGACTACTGATTGTAAGCGTTCAAAAGAAGCTACATAAAGAAGTGCAGTCAACTAGCTACGGTATCAAACATATGACCTCCGACGAATCAGCGCAGATTGAACAAGAGCTCAAAGAGTTAAAGCTTGTATTTTCTGGTGAAGAAAGTGCGCTGGATAAATTAATTTTAGCCTCTTTTTATGAGCAAAATAATTTATTAGCCGACGCACTCACTAGCTACGAATATGCGATTAATTTATCTCCCGATATAGACGCTTTCCACGATGCTTACGATCAGTTTGTATTCAGAAATGGTCTAGGACTGTAATTTTTTAGCATTTTCTTGATTTTTATGAACTTCTAAGCGTTACTTTAGTCTAGTTAACTTTTAACGATGATTGAAGTAATTCAGGAGGCTGATCAACAGCTTTTTCTGTGGTTAAATAGTCTGCATATCTCCTGGCTTGATCCGGTAATGTACTGGATCACTAATAAATATACTTGGTTTCCGGCTTATGCTTTAATCATTATTACTTTACTCGTAAAGTATAAATGGGAAGGAGTAAGAGTGGTACTTATGCTCATTCTAATTATTATCGCCTGCGATCAGCTCACTTCTGGGCTTATGAAACCCCTTTTTGAACGCTTAAGGCCCTGCCATAATCCAGGATTGGCTAATCAAGTTCACTTAGTGGAAGGTTGCGGGGGAAAATATGGGTTTGCCTCATCGCACGCGGCCAATACGTTTGGCTTTGCCACGGGACTCTGGTTATTGCTTCGCAACTGGAGTCGCTGGTTTACGTGGGGATTCGTTTGGGCCGGAATAGTTTCCTATAGCCGTATTTACGTTGGTGTTCACTATCCATTAGATATATTGGTAGGTGGAATAATTGGAGTCGCTGTAGCAGTGATTTTTTATCAGCTATACCAAAGATTGAGCCACCACTCATTAAACACCTCGCCAACCAAGTATCACTAGGAACCTTTGCTCTATTTGCCTAGTTGACTTTGGAGCATTCGGCTGATGTATTTTCCAACAATATCGAATTCTAGGTTTACAGTATCACCAATTTGCAATTGGCTAAAGTTAGTATGCTGGTAAGTGTAGGGGATAATAGCTACTGCGAACGATGAATCGGTAATATCGAAGCAAGTGAGGCTTACTCCGTTAATGGTAACTGACCCTTTCTCTACCAGGAGCTGATTATTTGATGTTGGAGTGTAGGAAAAACGAAACAACCAACTGCCAGCTTGATCTTTAATATCGGTACAGGTGGCAGTCAGGTCTACGTGTCCCTGCACAATATGACCATCGAAGCGACCATTAGCGGGCATACAGCGCTCAAGATTAATTTTTGAAGTACTAGCAAGCGCACCGAGATTGCTACGCTTCAGTGTTTCCTGCACCGCAGTAACCCGGTAGGTGTCTCCTAAAACCTCAGTAACAGTTAGACAAACACCATTGTGGCTCACACTTTGGTCAACTTTAAGTTCAGAGGCGATGCTACTGGAAATTTCCAAATGCCTATTTCCCCCTTCATCAACAGCGTTGACAAGTTCGCCAACAGTTTCAATAATTCCGGTAAACATAAGTTGAGTTGAAAATTAAGTGAATGAGTGATTCAACTGCACAATAGCTAAATTGTTGATATTGTCATCAATTTTCACCTTTCACCTTTCACCTTTCACCTTTCACCTTTCGATTTTCCCACTATTACGCATCAACCATTCTGTCTAGATTTGTTTCAGAAAAGTGAGCAAATCGTTCATATCCTCTTCGTCGATTTGATTAGCTAAGCCTTCGGGCATGGCAGAGTAAGAGGCTGCTTCTAGTTTAGTGATTGTATTTCGAGCCACAGTAGATTCATTACCCGCCAGATCAGCTAACGTTAAGGTTGTGGAGCTTTCTGAGGTGATTACACCCGTCTGCTTGGTTCCGTCGGTAAGCGTTACTTCCCACAGCTCAAAACCGTCGGCAATAGAGCGATTAGGGAGAAGAATATCGTACAAGATAGCTTCCTTTGAGCGGTTTCTCACGGTAGAAAGGTCAGGGCCAAACGAAGTACCAAGCTCACCCTTCATTTGATGACAAGTAGCACAAGATTGCTGGAAGATAGTTTTACCATTTTCTGAATCTCCCGAAGCGGTGAGGTAGGATTGATACTGATCTAGGTTATTTCCATCGGTAGTTTGTCCGGAAAAAATCTGGCGAGCCGAACTACGTATACTATCGTCATCGTGGTTCATTAGATGGACTGTGCGTCGCCAACCGACGGTCGATTGATCTATTTGATTCTCTTGAACCGCCGCTAGCAGTAAATGAGTGCGGTCTGATCCCGTGAGGAAGACATTAACTGCGTTTTCGCGAACGTTTGGAGTAAGTGAAGGCCAGCGAGTTAGCAGGTTTTTGCAAGGAGTAGTTCCAGCCGTGCGGCGCAACATTCGCAAGGCTTCATTTTGAACGCTGCTAGCGTGCTGCGGAGTAAGCATCGCTAAAAACTGATTCTGATAACGGTCAGGGTCAGCAATTCCTAAAAAGGTAAGAGCATCGTGTTGCCAGTCGCTAGAGGCTGATGGAGAATTAAGTGCTTGTTGGGCTCGCTGTACGGCTACCTGGGCTTCTTTCGGTGGTAGTTTACCTAAACTCGTTAGCAAACTCAAACTAGCTTGGCGTAAATTAGAATTGCAATCTGGCCGGACGTTAGCTAACATTGTTTTCTTTTCGGCTATCAATGCAGTAGGCTCAATATCAGCGTACTTAATTCCCTGTGATAATCCTTCTAGTAGGCTTGCGTACCACACGCTATTTTCCTGATCTACCGAATGGATAACTTTGGCTATTTCTTCCTGGTTGCCTTTTAGACCAATTAAAGCTCCTAATTTTAGAAGAAATGAAGTCTCCGCATCGCCTTGATTAGTGGCAAAATGGTTTTGAGCAAAGGCTAACCAATGCTGATTGCCTTGAGGTGAACTTAAGGCAGCGTATTGCACCCACTCATCACCAATATCTTGCTTCAGTAGCTGTTGACTAGCCAACTGGGTTTCGGGGCTATCTAACGAGCCTAAACTACAAAGAAGCTGGAATCTTACCTTAGCATCCGAATCGTTTTGTAAAGCTAAAATTTCATTTTTTAAGTTAGGGTACTGATTCCAGTGAAGCTCAGCTAGTTTGATGGCATTTTCCCGAACACCCGGTTCAGCATCTTGTAATGCCGCTTTGATGATAGTTTCGTCGAGAGCATCCAATCCGTCTAACGTCCATAAAGCGTGTAATCGCCCAACGGCTGATGTGCTGTTGGAAGCAATCGCCTTTAATTGATTGACTATTTCTTTTGCCTGCCGATCTACCAAAAGTCGCTGAGCGGTTCGGCGCTGCCAAAGATTAGGGTGCTCCAGTAGGCTGACTAGCCTTTCATTGGATAGATCGCCGATAGCGAGGTTATTAAGAAACTTATCAGGGTTTTTGTTCTTAGGTAGAATGCGGTAGATTCTCCCTTGGTCAGTACCATTATACAGTGCCCCGGATTGGTTCACCTCTTCGCTCATCCATTCGGGATGCTCAATAATTTGTCGATAATAATCTACCACGTATAAAGCACCATCTGGGCCTACGTGAAAGTTGACCGGACGAAACCAACTGTCGGTAGATGCCAGAAACTCCTTTTCCTTGAACAATCGATTGGCTTCAAAAGTCGCTCCTTTGGGTTCAATTACATCTGCATGAACCAAGTTATGAACCGGTTCAGCGATAAAAGTCACTTGCTGATATTTATCAGGAAACAGGTCGCCCAGATACCAGGTTACTCCGCAGGAAGAAGTTATTGTGCCCACGTCGGTCAGTAATTGGTGCTCAGGATTTTGAGTAATGGGAAACACTTCGGCGCCGGGCCCGTAGGTTGGGAGGTATTCAGTCGCATCGGCTACCGCTAAAACGGGGTTGCGCTGCATGTAGCGAGCTGCCAGTACTTCGTGAAAGAGGTGGTCAGCATTGCTGGTCATAATCTGATGACCCCAGTGATCGAAGGTATGCCCAAATTGCGACTCACCCGACATCATTTCTAGCGCGTAGGTATCCGGACGAAAGCGAACGTTGCGCCCATCGGCATTCATGGGCAGGCTTACTTCGGGGTGATTAGGGAATGTAATTGATTGCCCCTCTCCGCCAAATTGCTCATGAAAAAACTTAGTGGAAACCGTGCCTTCGTGGGCTAAATATATCCAGTTGTCTAAGCCATATACCGGACTATTCAGGTTGTGTTGAGGGTTGGATCGGGCAAAACCGGTCAAAACTACCTCGCGCACATCAGCAATATTATCGCCGGTAGTATCAGCTAAGTATAGTACATCCGGCGCATCGGTAACCAGCACGCCTTGTTTCCAGCGCATAATGCCAGTAGGTAGAATCAACCCTTCGGCGAATGTAGTACTTTTGTCAGGCAGCCCATCTTCATCAGTATCAGTAAGTATCTTAATCTTTCCTGACCCTTCCGTATCTAGTGGATAGCCATGCATTTCAACTACATACATTCGCCCGTATTCATCAATCTCCATTGCGACGGGGTCAGCAATTAAAGGCTCGGAGGCGACCAGCTCAATAGTAAAGCCATCCGCTACTTCTAAGGTGCTAAGAGCTTGCTGAGCTTTTTCAGAAAGGGGCGGATTGGGTTGACAGGATACCGCCGCCAGCGCGAAGGCCATCCAGCCTAATGAAAGGATAGGTGTTTTCATAGAGAGCAATTTGTAAGAAAATTACGAAAGCTCCTCAAGTATTCAAAAAGTAGACTAAAAACTGTACTTTTTAGTATGCTCTTCTTTTAGCTGTTGATAGGTAGGATTCTGCTTGGCTTTTCCCCAAACATCCTTAAAAATCTGAGCTGCTTCAGCTTTTACTGGATCATGGTGTCGTGGTAATATCTGCTGACGGGCTTGTTGTTCCGCTTCGGGGGTGGATTCTTTCTGGGGATTGGTTGCGTATTTTTTGCCGCCCCGATAGTTAGCGTAACGGCGCGCGCGCGTATATCCCATTTGTAAAAATTTCCGCGCCATGTCGGCTCCTACAAAATCACTTTGAGCTAGATAGTCCAAGAAAAGTTCGTATATATTATTGGAAGACTGACGAGCTGTATCAGGATCTTTAAATCGCCAATGCGGCAGAATTTCCGTTTTATAGGGTTCAACCGAAAGAACCCCTTGTTCCCCTCGACCAATCTGATACAGTTCAGGGTGATTACGGAAGTTGATACGATCAAAATCTTGTGAGTAGTCAAACTTAGCGCGAGCCATACTTTGAAAACTGCGCTAAGCGATATTGGTTTCCTTAACTTCTTTCAATTAATCCGGTAGTTGCTCAGTCAAGTCAGTTATTGGTGGGTTAAAGGATTCCTGGTAGATTTCAAAATAGATAGAATCGCCAATTAGCTCTTTTACCTGTACTTTCTCAATAACTTGTTGATAGGTTTTGTAGCAATCAAGCGATTCCTGAAGCGCGTCAATATTAGATTCGTTGAGGCTTACGATGCAGTCTATTTCTTCGGGTAAAGACTGCTTCAGAATAAAATCGACTCCTTTCTTAAAGGTGCCATCTCCTTCGTAGGGTATAGTAAAAAATGCTAATCGCTTCAAGTAAGGAACGTCTTCATCGCGCAACGTAAGAAACACTTGTTTGGCTACAGCATGCATCACCAGGTGGTCGTGGAAACCGCTAATGCCGTGTACTGGATAAGACACGAAAATATCGGGCTGAATCTTCCGAATATGATCGCTCACTACTTTCTCAATTTCTCGGGGATCCATGTGCTTGAGTCCACTATCGGGAAGATCGAGTACAGTCATGCCGCTTAATCCGAGTGCCTTTTCTACTTCCAGCATTTCTTGGTAACGTACTTCGCCCATCTCTTCTATGCTGAGCCCTAAACGTTGCCGCTGCTTGGTAGCACCACCCCGAGTAAGAGTTAATAAGTAAACTTCGTGCCCCTGTTGAAGCTGACGATGCATGGCTCCTGCCGGACCAAAGGCTTCGTCGTCGGGGTGAGGAAAGACATAAAGAAATTTCATAGAAGATATGAGTTATGAAAACTTGTCCTGGATATTGTTTCGGGATATGAAATATGAGACGAAAATTGGTTAGAAGTCCGAAGACGGAAGCAAGGAGTAGGGAGCAATAAGTACACTTGTACATCCCTGAGCATGCCGCTTCCTGCCCTACACTGGGCCTATCACCGAGTAAATATAATAGAGATAAAACGCCAGTAAGATAACTCCTTCCACTTTACTAATTTTCCGGCGGGTAATCATCATCGGAAAGATCATAAAAGTAACCAGTAACATCCAGATCATATCAGATCGGATAATAACATCGTTTACTTGAATTGAAGCAATAATGCTGGTAAATCCAAGAATAGACAAAATATTGAAAATGTTTGAGCCGATGAGATTTCCCATAGCAATATCGGTTTCTTTTCGCATAGCGGCTACAATGGCAGTAGCTAACTCCGGCAGGCTAGTTCCTAGAGCTACTACTGTAATACCGACAACTCGCTCACTTACTCCTAAAGCAATAGCTAGTTCTTTTGCTCCGAACACAAACCAACTAGAGCCAAGCGTTAGCCCCGCTATACCAATAACCAATAATAGAATATCTCGCCATACACTAGCAGTAGGCTGAGAAGGCACATCTAATACTTCAGCCTGAGCTTGTAAATTTTTAGTCTCTTTTCTAGACTTAAGGATAGTAAAAAAAGTGTAGCCAATCAGCAGGGTAACGAATAGTATGCCCTCCCAAAAACTGATCAAGTTCCCCTGTACCAAGGCAAACATAAGTAGTGAACTTCCCATAGCCACTGGCCAGTCGATGCGTATAATGTCTTTCTGAACCGGTACTGGGGTGATAAATGCGGTAACGCCCAGCACTAATGCTAGATTACAGATATTGGAGCCAATCACATTACCCATTGCAATATCGGGGCTACCGCTGAGGGCCGACTGAACGCTGATGAATAACTCAGGGGCTGAAGTGCCGAAGGCTACTACGGTGAGTCCAACTACTAAAGGAGAGATTTTCAGGCGCAGCGCAATGCTGACTGATCCTCGTACTAAGAATTCACCGCCCGCAATCAATACAATAAGCCCTCCTAAGAGTATTCCGATATTAACGATCATGAATGTATGCTATAGTTTATTTCCAAAGGATAAATCACCCGCATCTCCTAAGCCGGGAATAATGTAAGATTTATCGTTTAATCGCTCGTCGATAGCTCCCAACCAAAGATGATACGGATATTGAGCTTTCTCTTTAAGCCGAGAAACTCCCTCGGGGGAGGCAATAACGGATAAAATATGTGTCTGAGAAGGTGTGCCGTATTTATCGATCTGTTCAAGTACTTTCACTAAGGTTTGTCCGCTAGCCAACATGGGATCAATTAAGATAAGTGGCCTATCTTGAACGTCGGGAATGCTTTGGTAGTCAAGGTGAATAGTAAAACCAGCGGGAGAGGTAGCATCGTTGTGCCGATACGCTCCTATAAATCCGCTATCTGCCCGATCAAAATAATGAAGCACTCCTAGGTGCAATGGTAGGCCCGCTCGTAATATAGAAACGAGTACCGGTTGTTGTTCGAGTAATGGAATATTAGTAGTTCCCAAGGGGGTGGTAACCAACTCTGGCCGATAGGGTAGGGCTTTTGATAATTCGTAAGCTAGCACTTCTCCCAAACGTTCAATATTTCGGCGAAACCGCATTCGGTCGGTCTGGCGAGTATGATCGCGTAGCTCAGCCATAAAATGGTTAGCTACCGATGGCTGCTCCGCTAATATAAATGAAGATATTTGCTGCATAAATCTTAAACCAGACGACACAAATATATGAGTTGCGATGAAGTCTGGTAGCAATGAAATACGAAATAACAATAATTATTCATAAAAAATTAATCCGTTCTATTAGATTACGTAACAAAATCAGCTATTTTTAACTTCTTTCAGCCTAGTATGAGTTTAAGATAGCAGAAGTAGCAACATTTCGATCTAAAAATAGTATACCTTTTTCCTCGAGGTTATTTATTTGAATAATATTCTATTCTGTCGCTTACTGTAAAATAATCACCAGTAACTTCTCTTAGGCTGGTTGAAAGCATTATCTTGCCAACTGATTTACTTAGAGCTATTTTCTGAGAACAAAACCATATTTTCTGAATGAGCTACATTCAATTTGATAAGAAGCAACTACTTGACCTCTCATATTCCTTAAATAAGGAAATTATACGATCTAATAAAGCCGGTGCCTATTCTTCTACTACGATTGTGGGATGTAATACAAAGCGTTACCACGGTTTGCTGGTAGCCCATCAACCCGGGCTGGAAGGAGTTCATGTGCTGCTATCGTCGCTAGACGAGACGATTATTGTAAATAACGCCTCTTTTAATTTAGGGGTACATAAGTATCCGAACGAATACAATCCCAATGGCTTCGTTTACATGAAGGATTTTACCGCTGATCCTATTCCGAAGTCAACCTATCGGATGAAAGATGTCGTGCTAACCCGGGAGTTTCTACTGGTAGAGCACGAAGATCGGGTTTTAATGCGCTATACCGTTGAACAGGCAAGTGAAGAGATCACACTGCGGTTGTTTCCTTTTTTGGCTTTTCGCAATGTTAACCAGCTTATGAAATCCAATGAAAGTATTCAGCCTCATATTGCTGAGGTAGAGGATGGGATAAGTATTCAGTTATATCCAGAGTACCAAGAATTTTTTATGCAGGTTAGTAATAGTGGCCGGTTTGCCTCTCAAGCAAATTGGTACTATAATATTGAGTACCCTGAAGATCTAGAACTAGGCACGCCTTATCAAGAAGACCTATACGTTCCGGGCTACTTTGAAGTGAAGGCTTCCAAGGGCGATATTGTGTTATTTACCGGTGGACCTGACGTAATTAAAGCAGGTAATCTGCTTCGAATGTTTAACAATCAGACGCGAAAGAGAACAGCGCGAAGTTCGTTCGAAAATTGCCTAAAAGTATCGGCAGGACAATTCGTGCTGAAAACCCGTAGCACTCCCAAAGCTCGCAAGTATGACCGTACTGATGTAATTGCTAGCTATCAGCGCTACCGTCGGGGCGGACGCGATGCGTTCATTGCGATTCCGGGGCTATCGCTGGTTCAAGATGATCTGAAAAGCTTTAAAGCGGTACTAGATACGATGCTCAAGTATCGTAAAGGTGCTTTCTTTCCGTTCTGGAAATATAATGACTCTCAGGTAACTTACGAAGCCATCGATACTCCACTGTGGTTCTTCTGGGCTTTACAACAGTACACTCATCGCTTAGGTGATCGTCAGGCTGTTTGGAAAAGTTACGGCACGGCTATTCGCGAGATTCTGGAGAGTTATCGAGATGGTACTGAGTATCAGATCAAAATGCAGGACGACGGGCTTCTTTCGGGAAGCGAAGAGGGAATTGCTCTCACTTGGATGGATGCTTATATTGATGGTAAACCAGTAACTCCAAGAGCTGGATTTCCGGTAGAAGTAAACGCTTTGTGGTACAATGCGGTTTGCTTTGCCTTAGAGATTGCCGGACCCCGCTCTACCGAAGGCAAAAAGGTACTGAGCGAATGGAAGGGGATGGATAAGAAAATAAAAAAATCATTCTTAAAAGCGTATTGGAACCAAGAGAAAGGTTATCTGGCTGATCTGGTTAGCCTAGATCGTAAAAATACAGATTGGTCAATACGACCCAATCAAATCCTAGCGGCTTCTTTACCCTTTTCAACACTTTCTGATGCACAAATCCGCAGTATTATTGAGGTTGTAAAAAAAGAATTGTTAACTCCTCGCGGTCTGCGTAGTTTATCCAAAAAAGACCCTAGTTACCGAGGAAATTACCAAGGTACTCAAACCCAGCGACGCTTGGCATATCATCAAGGTTCCGTTTGGCCTTGGCTGATAGGGCACTACGTAGAGGCTTACCTTAAAGTGTCGGAACGGGAGGAAGCACTACCTTATGTAACTTCCCTCTACCGTAGTTTTGAAGAAACGATGCCCGAACACGGTATTAGTAGTATTTCGGAGGTCTATGATGGAGATGCCCCTCACGCACCCCGGGGAGCTATATCCCAAGCTTGGAACGTTGCCGAAATTATCCGTATGGGTAAGTTGATTGAAGAATTCGACAAGGTAACCCAGCCAGTTTCGCTGTAATTATTTATGGGCATAGCACATGCCTAGCTAACCATTTAGTCACGTAAAACCAACATTTAGATGAACATTCAAAGTATAAGCGAAGGTGCTTCACCTCGCTGGAAACGCCTATATATTCAATCGCAGGTGCCAGACAAACTGAAGGGCTTAGAAGAGCTTTCTAAAAATTTGTGGTGGTGCTGGAATTACGAAGCCATTAACTTGTTCCGTAGTATTGACCCTAAACTATGGGCGCAGTACCGACAAAATCCAGTTGCCCTGCTTGAGAACCTAAATTATCAAGACTACGAACGCTTGCTAAAAGACAGCGACTTTATGAAACAACTGACTCGGGTGCAAGGTCAGTTTGAAAAGTACATGGGTGATACTAAGCGGCGATCACCTCTTAAAATAGGTTACTTCTGTATGGAATACGGTCTTCATTCTTCCTTGAAGCTATATTCGGGTGGTTTGGGGGTTTTGGCCGGTGATTACCTAAAAGAAGCTAGCGATGAGAACGTAGATATGGTAGCAGTAGGGCTGCTGTACCGCTACGGGTATTTTCGGCAGGGACTATCACATTATGGTGAACAAGTTGCTTTATATGATCCTCAGCGGTTTACGTATCTGCCCGTTGAACCCGTGCGTAACGCTGAAGGCACGTGGATAAAAATTCAGGTCGAGTTACCGGAGCGAGTGCTGTACGCTAAGCTCTGGAAAGTGCAGGTAGGTCGCATGCCGTTGTACTTGCTGGACGCCGATATTGAAGATAATCTGGAGGCTGATCGGGTAATTACGCATCATCTTTACGGAGGCGATCGCGAAAATCGATTAAAACAAGAACTGTTATTGGGTATTGGCGGAATGCGCGCTCTACAGGCTTTAGATATTCACCCTGATATCTACCACCTCAACGAAGGACACGCGGCATTTAATGGTTTGGAGCGACTCAGAATATTGGTGAAGGACGGACTGTCTTACGCTCAAGCAGTAGAAGTTATTCGTTCATCCTCATTGTTTACTACTCATACTCCGGTACCCGCCGGTCATGATAGCTTCGCCGAGTCAATGCTTTGGCCTTATTTATCGGGCTATACTAATTCAATGAGCCTATCGTGGGAGAAATTTATGGCATTGGGCCGCATAAAAGCGGATAATAAGGACGAAGAATTCTCCATGAGCCATCTAGCCCTTAAGCTTAGTCAAGAAGTAAATGGTGTCAGTAAGATTCATGGGCAAGTTTCTCAAAAAATGTTTCAGCCACTATTTCCGGGCTTTGAGCCGGAAGAACTGCATATTGGCTACGTAACTAATGGAGTGCATTATTATACTTGGACCTCTCAGGAACTTCAAGAATTTTATGAAAAGGCTTTCGGAAAGAGCTTCCATAAAAAACAGTCTGATCTTAAGCAGTGGGAAAAGATACAGAATATCAATGGTGCTGATCTAATCAAAATTAAGCACGGTTTAAAGAAAAAGCTGATCAGTACCGTTAAAAAACGGCTGGAAAGAAGTATGCAAGAGAGACACGAGTCCCCTCAGCAGATCATTAATATACTGAACTCTTTTGACGAAAATACGCTAATACTGGGGTTTGCCCGACGGTTTGCGACCTACAAAAGGGCTCAACTGTTGTTTAAAGATGTCGATCGTTTAGCGAAGATTGTAAACGATCTGGATCGGCCGGTGCAATTCATTTTTGCCGGAAAGGCTCATCCTGCTGATCAAGGGGGGCAGGAGCTTATCCGGCGGATTGTAGAAGTATCGGGTCGACCTGAGTTCTTAGGGAAAGTGGTATTCCTGGAAGACTACGATATGGAGCTGGCTAGTCGAATGGTGAAAGGGGTTGATGTTTGGCTGAACACTCCTACTCGTCCGTTAGAAGCCTCGGGCACTAGCGGAATGAAAGCAACACTCAATGGCACACTAAACCTAAGTGTACTTGATGGTTGGTGGGCTGAAGGCTACCAACCCGATACTGGTTGGGCCTTATCAGAGGAACGAGCCTACGAAAATCAAGATGTACAAAACGAACTTGATGCCGCTACTATCTACGCAATTCTGGAGAACGAGCTTATTCCTCAATATTATGACCAGAATGAAGAAGGAGTATCGGAGAAGTGGTTAGATCGTATGAAGAAAACGATTGCTCAAATTGCTCCAGAGTTCACAATGAAACGCATGATGGACGACTATTTTGAGCGTTTCTACAATAAGTTGGGAGAGCAGAAGACGAAAATTCATTCATCTAACTTTGCTGGAGCTAAAGAATTAGCAGAGTGGAAAGGTAAAGTAGCCGGAGTTTGGAACCAAATTCAAGTACTAGAAAAGTCTATTTACGATTTCGCTAACCACCCACTGCCACTGGGAGAAAACTTTAAAGCAGAAATTGTACTGGATATTAAAGGCTTACAGCCTGAAGAGGTTGGGGTAGAGTTGCTAGTTGCCCACCGTAAAGAAGATGAACATCAGGTTGTTTTAGAAGAAACTATGAGCCAAAAGAAAGTTAAAAAGCTTAGTGGTAATTCTCAGGTACCAGAAGAAACCGGAACAATGGTAAAGTATGCTGCTGATGCAAAAATTACTTTTTCAGGAGTGTATGAATATGGTTTTCGGGTATTTCCGCAGCATCCGCTCTTAGCCAATCAGCAGGATTTTAACTTAGTAACGTGGTTGTAATCTATTTCTGACCTACCGTTGTATATTGTTCGAAACACTACAAAGTGTAGTATAAAAAAGTAGAAGAATGCTTTTCTAAGAAAGTTAGTACACTACTTTTAACTTTGACATTAACTCTTCCAGCCTTTCTCGCTTCTGGTGGGACAGTTTTGTGTTGGTACAACGTTGGGGTAATTTAGATTTTGTTAGAAAGTGCGGACGAACAATAGGAGCATTGAGTACAATCTTTTGGAGCTTCCAGTACCGAAGTTTTTGGTGGTCAGAAGTTTCTTCTACAGCCTTGAACTCTTGAGCCTTTTGGGGACTTTCTGTTTCGTCGACCAAAGGCGGGTGGCGAATACTACCCCAGTCGTCTGTAGGTAAGTACTTCAAAGTGCGGGGCGATAAGTAGTCAATAGAAAGATCAATGGCTACCTCTTGTCCCCAAGACTGCAAGGTGCTCAACAAAAGACATCCGGAAAAAGCTAGATAAAATCTCATATGCGTTGGACGGTATTTTGCCGAGAATCCGATTTAAACAAATAAGAGGCTTACCGCTATTGTGGTTTATATTACAAGTCTAGTAGATTCACTGATAAGATTCAGTGTAAGAGCAACGGAAGTCTGACTTATGTACGATTAATCACAAAAGTGACGATGTTTCCTAGTGCCAAAAATCTTCTATCGGCGGGTTATTTGATTGAATAACTTTTTTAATAATCTATAGAGATGCTTTTGTTCATGGGCACTTCCAGATAAAATTTTATTAGCAGAAGAGTTTACTCTAGATGTTTAAGATTGATTGCCCTGTAAAAATCAAACTGTAATCTTAAAAAATTTACATCGTTAGTTCGCCAGTTGTTAGGATATCGTTATATTGAACACATTTTCTAACTAAACCGATTACTATGTTCACCAGATCAGTCTTTTGGATTGGAGTTCTACTTCTTTCCGCCACCTGTATTTTCACTAGTTGCCAATCCAGTAAGGTAGCCTACGGGAATAAGTATTATTTCAAGCAAGCCCCGAAAACCGTTGCCGAATCGGCTCCTAAAGCAGAAGTTATTCCTGAGACTACCTTAGAAGCTTCAGTAGCAGAAGAAACTGCTGTAAAAGAAACGGCTGAAGTGCGTATGCAACAAGCCCGCGAAAAAATAGCGGAGGTGTTAGCTGATGAAAGTAATACTGAGTTACAAGCCAGCTTCCAACGAACTAAGCAGTTAGCTTCTGATGTGAATAACGAGGAGCTTACTAGAAAAGAAGATCGTACTAAAAGAAAGGAGCTCAAGAAGGAAATGCGAACACTAAAAAAGGAATTTAAAAACGCAGCTCCGGAAGCTACTAAAGAGATTGATCGTTATTTACGACTTTCCTTAATTTTCTTTGGAATAGCGGTTCTTTTGTCAATTATTGCGGCAGTAACCGTAACAGCAGGGTTTGGTGTTTTATGGGCACTCTCTTCCATTGCTTGGTTGGCCGGAGCCGTATTCTTTATTCTTTGGTTACTAGAGGAGTTTGGATAGAAGCAAATCAAAAAAAAGCATCAGGCTGCGACCCAATGCTTTTCAATAATATAATGTATAAAAAGCGCGTTTCATACGCGCTTTTTCTTTTGCTGTACTACATATTTAGTGTAAGCCCTACAGTCCAGACAGACAGTGCGCCGTATCCTAATTCGGAGTATACCCCGAAGCGTTCACTAAACAAATAACGCCCTCCTATAATAGTTCCGAAATCCACCGCAGTACGGTTTTCAAAGAAGTCATCAAAACCTCGATCGTCAACATTATACGAGATGATCTCGGCACCCAGTACTACAGTGACGTACAAGTCCAGCTTATCTTCGTTTAAGTCCATGTCTAAAGCTTCATTCACCAATGCTACGTAGTGGAAAGAGCCACGTACTCCGGCAGCAATAGCGGTAGAGCTCCAACCGTTTCCAATACCATAACGGCCAAAACCACCGTAAACTCCCGCACTAAAGTATTCGTGAAATCCAATTTCGTAGCTTGCGTTGAGAGAGGCTCCTAAACCACCGTACCCGAATCCAACGAAATTGTAGTTGTATCGGCTAATAGTTCGCCCTAAACCTAGGCCAATATTTAAAAAGTTAGTGCCTTTGTCGTAGGCTAAGTCGCCTCCGCTACCACCGTCTACCCGGACGGTACTCTGAGCCTGAGCCGAAAAGCTGAAAATAGCTAGTAGGCTAATGATTGTGCATAATTTTTTCATAATTCTGTTAGTTTATGTAGTTAAGTAATTAGTTAAGGTTATCATTTAAAAAAGGAAAAGAGAGCTTCTAATGTGGCTCTCTTTTCAATGAGATAAATTATAAGACGTTACCGTCTGGGTTATCGGTAAATGTATTGCCGGCCGAACCAGCTTCAACATCGGCATTTACAGTACCATCTGAATAGATTCCGTAGCTACCGCTATTGGTGATTTCACTATTAGTGATATTTACTGTGGCATCGGTGCCTACTCCAATGTTGGTCAAAGCATCTACGAAGCTGTCAAAGTCGTACTTAGAGCTACCGCCGTAGGTTACTTTTACAAAGTCTAGTACATTATTACCAGTAGAAGAGTCAATTAGAATACCCCGCCATTTGAATACAGTCGGACTCATAGAAGTAAATTCAATTATAGCATCGGAAGTGCCTTGTGCAATTAGCGAACCACTTTGATCTACTACGAACGGAATGTTATTGTCAAACTCAAATAGAGCTCCCGCCTCGATCGTTAGTTGGTCACGAACGGTGATACCACCAGTAACAAAGTACTTAGCACCATCTTTCAATGCTACCCAAGTACCGGATCCTTCATCTAACGTTCCGCCGAATATTTCAACCGCACCTTTAGTATTGTCAGTAAAGGTAGTATTGGCATCAATTTCACTTACTCGCTCTACTTCCAGACCTATGCCGTACTCTTCGTTTCTAACGATAGTGTTGTTTTCAAAAGTAGTTAGAAAGCCGTAGCGATTGTAGATGCCGTACCCTTCACCATCGGCTATGGTGGTGTTGGTAAGTTGAAGTTCGCCACCTGCATACAGTCCAATAGCTGCCGGTACATCTACGAAATCAGAGAATTCTGTAATGTTTGTCCCTCCAGTGTAACCAATACTTGCGTAATCTATTTTATTTCTAGAACTAGTAGATGCCATTTTAATACCACCCCAAGGATTATCCTCATCAAAAGCAGTCATGGTCACTTGATCACTGGCAGTACCATTTACAATAAACGCCCCATCGTCAGTAATTGTGAAAAAAACATCTTCTTCCATACGTAGTTCGGCTCCGGCATCAATGGTTAAGTCAGCGTTAGCCGTTACACTTCCGGATACGTAGTAGTAAGCATCCCCAGCTAATGAGGGCAATGTAATATCTTCGGACAAAGTAGAGCCAAATACTTCTACAGCTCCTTCCGTATTACCGCTAAAAGTAGTGGCAGCATCAATGGTTCCGGCAATAGTGATAGCTAATCCTACTCCTGATAGGGTATTATCGCTTACGTCATTATCGCTAAAACTGATAAGTTCGCCGAAGCGGATATATATGCCGTACCCCCCACTTTCGGTGATTTCAGTATTGGTAATTGCTACTTTGGCACCACTAGCCAATCCAATATTGGCGGGTACATCCACAAAATCAGCAAATTGAGTCATGTTAGTTCCACCAGCAAAGGTGATTACCGCATTGTTTATTATGTTTCGTCCATCTTGAGATTCAAAAAAGATACCGCCCCATCGAATACCACCTGCGGAGTTGGAGGTAGTAAAGGTGATCATGTTATCCGTTTCACCATTAGCAATTAATGCTCCGCCACCGCTGGCAACTGTTAAGAAAGTATTTTCGTCAAACTCTATAACTACTCCAGGTTCTACAGTCAGTACAGCAGTAGCTGAAATTGACGTTGTAACACGATAGTCAGGTAGGGTAGGGTCGTCAAATACATTTTCCAGTGTACGATCTTCAGTAATATTACTGTTGATAAGCACCGGATTAGCATCGGCTTCAATCATCACTTCCGCAGTATTCGTATTACCTTCGGGGTCTTCTACCGTTAGGCGAATGGTGTACTCACCTACAACGTCGGGTACAAAATCAGCTAGTGCTGGGTTGCTTCCGTCGGCAGTTATAGTAGCTCCACTGCTTCCTGTGGGGGTTTCGGTAATTTCCCATGTGAAAGTAAGGTCGTCAAAATCAGTGTCTGGATCGGTACTACTGCTGGCATCCAGCATATAAGGAGTGCCAACAGTCACAGTATTGTTATCGTTAGCCTCACTAATTTGCTGGCTATTTTCGTCAAGTACAAACGCTATCGGAGGATCGCCTAATGCTTCGGCTGCTGTAACGGTTGCATCATCGGTATCCGTGTTACCATCTTCGTCAGTAACAGTGAGCGTAAATTCGTAGGGTCCTTCTACATCGGGGGTAAAAGATGCTGCCGCTTGAGTGGCACCGCTTAGTGCAGCACTGCTACCAGTGGGGGCTGAAGTGAGTGCCCAAGCGTAGGTGAGCGTTCCACCATCGGGGTCGGAAGAGCCACTGCCATCAAGAGTAACGGAACTACCGACAGTAGCCTGCAAGTCTGAGCCAGCGTTAGCCACCGGCGGAACACCCACCGGCTCCGGATCTTCCTCTGTTTCACAAGCACTTATACTCACCACCAGTACCATTAGTATTAGATAGACCCAGTGGTTAATTTTGTTGAACATGTTCATAATTGGTATAAATTAAATTATATGGTTTGATTTTGACTTTAATACCGAGAGTAGTGCAGAGGTAAACATAATAGAAAAAAAAATTAATATTTGTTTACCTAATTCTTTTCGGAGTTATTAAGATGTAAGTTTTGAATGAGAAAACATAACCTGCTATTACCTACTTATTACAAAGTCTATGGAATTATCACCAAACCAAGAAGAATATATTGAGCGCTATCTCCGGCAGGAGTTATCGGGGGAAGAGCGAGAAGCTTTTGAACAAAAGTTAGCTGAAGATAAAAATCTACGGGCTGAAGTTCGCTTGCAGCAGGATATTACTACAGGCATTGATCTGTTTGGTGCCGAAGGTCTCAAAAGGCAGTTGCAGCAATCCGAAGAATCAGCTACAGTTACTAGGTCTCTGCCAGCGAATCCGGTCGAACCCAGCAGCAAGCCTACTAAAGCGGCGCGTCCGCTATATTTTTTTCTAGCTACTGCCGCTTCTTTTGCCCTAGTACTAATTGCAGTTTGGTTACTGAACCCGGCTGCTTCGTCGCAGGAGCTTTACACAGCTTACTTTGAGCCGTATCCTAATGTAGTAAATCCGATAGAACGTTCCGAAGGTGCTCCTACTGACTTGGCTGGACAAGCAATGTACTACTACGAGCAGGGTAACTACGAGCAAGCGATTAGCTTATTTGCTCAAGTACCCGTGACTGAAGAAGCATATCAGTTTTATTGGGGAGTAAGCTACTTGGGAGCTGGGCAAGCGCGGGATGCTGAAGTAAAATTGGAACCGTTATTAGCTAGTACCTCTGGGGTATTTTACGAACCTGCACTCTGGTACACCAGTTTAGCGCAAATTCAATCGGAGCAGACAGAGGTGGCTAAAGCTTCTCTTCAGCAGCTTATTAATATGCAAGGCGAGTACGCTACTGAAGCGAAAGCCTTATTAGAAAACATTTAACTTCCGATAGTAATTTAGCCTCGCGCTTTTAGCCAAAAAAAAGCTGCCCTAATTAAGAAGCAGCTTTACGATACGAATTTTACGTAGGTACTGTCATTGTCATTAATGAAGTACCTACATACGTTCTAGGGAGTAGGTAATAGTACCTGATCGATGGCGTGAATAACTCCGCTGGTTGAGAGGTAATCAAAGTCTACTACATTAGCAGTTTCGGTATTAGGGTTGGCGTCGTCTACAGTTACCGTGGCGCCATCCTGCCCGGGTACCAAGGTAATAGTGAGAGGTGTGCCATTAAGGGCTGTGGTGGAAACTGATTCAGCGGCAGCTA
>CAKZPJ010000051.1 GCA_937138955.1 uncultured Flammeovirgaceae bacterium
ATGAGCGTTGTTTTCTTTATATAACAGCCAAAAATTACCTGTTCCGCTTATCATAGAGCTTCTAATTAAACGAATTAATTATTACCTTAACAGCAAGGTGGTAGCGATATAAGACTACGAACATGACTTTCGTTTGAGTAGGCCATCAAGAAACAGGTGGAGTTGAGAGTATTTGTTGTCTTATCTGTAAATAACAAAATCGTTTCTATTTGTTCAAACAGCTACCCCGTTAGCTGAAACTATCCAGCAAAAATGCAGCACTATGGATGAGCCAGGCCAAAGATTTCCCTTACTTCAAATGAAAAGCGGACTCACTAAAGTACATTCGGAAAGCACTTCTCCTTCTTTAGACGATTTGCATCGTGAAGTCATGCTCAGCTATTTTACTCCACCTAGTGTTCTCGTTGATTACCAGGGCGAGATACTAAATATACAAGGGCAAATAGGTAACTATCTGAAGACGGACATGCAAGCCGCTAACGTAGTAGATCAAGCCCATGAAGAGCTCAAGTCCGTACTTTCCTACGCTGTGAGAAAAGCGATTAAACAGCAGCAAAAAGTTACGGTACCTAGTATAATTACCCTAGAAAATGACCTAAAAGAATACATTAATATAACTGTTACCCCAATCAAAGAATATGCTGGACATCCCAACTTGCTTAACATCGTCTTTCAGCAAGTTGTATTAGTAAAAAATCATGAGCTTAATAAAATCGCCATATTGGATGCTCAGGAAATAGAACAAGAACTAATAGGAACCCAGCAACAGCTAGAGAATACTGTTGAAGCTTTAGAGGCAGCTAACGAAGAGGAACAATCTACAAACGAAGAACTGCAGAGCATCAACGAAGAATTAGTGGCTTCACAGGAAGAATTACAGTCGGTAAATGAAGAGCTACTGGGTACTAATAAGCGTCTTGAGGGCAAAATTACTGAGCTTAACCACGCTAATGATGATATTAAAAATTTATTGGATAGCACCAATATCATTACTGTGTTTCTGGATACGCAACTGTGTATTACCCGTTTCACTCCGTTGGTAAAAAATATTTTAGATCTGGAGGAGTCGGATATTGGCCAGCCCATTCACCGATTTAAGGCTAAAGCAAAGTACGATACATTAGCAGAAGATGCTCGGCGGGTACTGGAAAACAAAAAAGCAGTTAATCAGGAAATTGAAGCAGAAAACGGCACTTTCTTCTGGCTTGAAATGCATCTCTACCGAACTGTGCAGGATGAAGTGGGAGGGGTAGCACTTACGTTCACAGATATTACGAAAAAGAAGCAGCAGGAACAAGAGCAGGAACAAGAGCTGGAAAACTACCGGAATAACCTAGTGCAGATGGTGAAGGAAAAAACCGAAGCTCTTTCGGCTAAAGAAATCCAGTTTCTGAATATCGTTAACAATATACCGGGGGCGGTGCTTAGATACCAAATGGATGCTAAAGGAAAAGATAGCATTACCTTTATTTCCAAACATTCCGAAAAGGTATGGGAAATAAAATCCGAAGATGCCCTCAATGACCATAACCTACTATGGTCGAAGGTTGTGAAGGAAGATCTAGAAGAAATGGGGGAGTCAGTATTTCGCTCGGCTCAAGAGCTTACGCTGTGGGATCATCAGTGGCGAATCGAGACTAAATCGGGAAAGGTAAAATGGCTTCACGGTATTGGCGTACCTTCCCGCCAAGAAGATGGATCTACTGTTTGGGATACTCTTATTCTGGATAATACTGAGAAAAAGCTGAATGAGCTGGCTCTGGAGGATAAGACGGCTGTATTGGAAAGAACCGAGGAGATAGCCAAGATCGGTAGCTGGGAGTGGGATGTGAAGCAAGATAAAACGTACTGGTCAAGTGAAGTATACCAAATATTTGGAAAAGGCAGGGCAGAAGGGGCGCCAACTCTGAAAGATTTCCATGAACTAGTTAATCCCGAATCTTTTGAGAAGCTTAAGGAGGGGGCGCAGAATGCGTTAGACAATGATACTCCCTTTGAAATTGAGTTGACTATACATCGTAGAGAAGGGAATACTTGCTACTGCTACGGGCGCGGTTACCCTCGGAAAAATGACAAGGGAGAAATAACACACCTCTACGGTTCTTTTCAGGATATTACTGATCGTAAGCTTACTGAGATCAGTCTACAAGAAAGCAAGGATAACTATAAAAATATTGCTAATAACACACCAGGATTGGTGCTCCGCTACAAAATTAATCCGGATGGCTCCGATAAGTTGTTGTTCCTAAGCCAAGGGGTAGAAGATGTGTACGAGATAAGCCAGGCTGACGCAGTAGAAGACGTATCATTAATGTGGAAATTAATTCACCCTGATGACGCAGGCTGGTACGTTGAATCTATTCAGAAGTCGGCTGAAGATTTGTCTCCTTGGAATATTGAGCACCGAATACTAATGCCTGATGGTCGGGTAAAGTGGATTAATGGACGGGGCATTCCCAAGAAATTACCCGACGGCAGCTTAGTGTGGGATACTATTGGGTTGGACATTACCCGGCGCAAAGAACTTGAAGAGCAGCAGAGAACGCTGAAAGAACAGTTGGATTTAGCCATTACTACCGCTCAGGTTGGGGTATGGACTTTAGATATTGATACCGAAAGACTAGATTGGAATGATCAACTGCTAGATATTTACGGCATTAGCCGGGAAGACTTTGAAAATAACCTGGATAGTTGGCAGAAGCTGATGCACCCCGACGACCAGGAACGAGCCAATCAGGATCTAGAAAGAGTCTTCCAAGGCGAAACGGTATTTGGCGTGTACTTTAGAGTAGTTCGCCCCGATGGCGACATCCGGCATGTAAGCGCCGCTGCCAGTCCGATGACGGAAGATGATAAAGTTGTAAGCCTGGTGGGAGTTAATTTAGATATTACGGAGTATAAACGGTCTGAAGCCCAGCTCAATCAGGCTAAAGTAGCGGCTGAGGCCAGTGAGGAAGAGTTTCGTATTAAGAATGAAGAACTCAGATACGCCCAACGAAGACTTAAATCTACCTCCGGGCAACTTGATCTGGCAATCAAAGCGGCTCAGATGGGTATGTGGGCCCGAGACTTAAGCACTAATAAGCTAGAGTGGAACGATGAGCTACTGGAAATCTACGGCCTCAGCCGGAAGGAGCTAGAAGCTGACCTAAATTTACTTGAAACACTAATACACCCTGACGATCAGAAATATGCCGTTCAGGAACTAGAGAAAGCGTATGCTGGACAACCCGTTTCGGGGGTTCGGTTCCGGGTCATACGGCCTAGTGGCGAAATAAGACACGTTGATGCAGCGGCCAATCCGGTGGTTGAGGGAGGTAAGGTCATAAGCCTGGTTGGCATCAATCTGGATATTACAGAGTACAAACGTATTGAGTCTGAACTCACCCTTGCCAAAGAGCTAGCTGAAAGCAAAGAGCGGCAGGTAGTGCAGAAAAATGAGGAACTCGAAAAGACCAACGAGGAGCTAGACCGCTTTGTGTACAGTGTTTCTCATGATCTACGTGCTCCTATTGCCTCTTCTATCGGTCTTTCCGATTTGAGCCTGACAACGAATAGTCTGGAAGAAGTACATGAATACGATCGTCTGCGGTTAAAGACGATGCACAAACTGGATAGGTTTATTCAGGATATACTTAACTATTCACGAAACAGCCGGGTACCCATTAAGCCGGAATCGATCAATTTCGAGGAGGTTATTGACACTATATTAATAGAGTACCATACCGAAATAGTAGAGGGTATGGCAGAAATAGAAAAAGATATGCAATCCACTGGAGAATTTCGGGGTGATCGGTTGCGCGTTAATATTGTTTTAAACAACCTGTTATCCAATGCCTTCAAGTTCAGGAAGCCCCACGAGCATCTGGCTATAAATATAAAAGTTAAAGCTGATTCGCACTCAGCTACGCTGGAGATTTCAGATAATGGTATTGGAATTAAGAAAGAAAGCCAATCGCAAATTTTCGATATGTTCTACCGAGCCAGCGCCCAGCAAGAAGGTTCTGGCATTGGCCTTTACATCTTGAAAGAATGTGTGGATAAAATGGAGGGATCTATTCAACTAGAAAGTGAAGAAGGAAAAGGTGCTACCTTTAAAATTCGGATACCATCTGGAGCAGTTCAGCAGTAGTTCGCCTTCTTAAAGCTCTTTTACCATCAGATTACGCCAGCGTACTTTAATACCACCTCCATCGTGAATTTGCAATGCAATTGAGCCATTAGCTTTCCCAATTTTTTCGTCCTGCAAGTCTACCATAAGTTGTTCGTTAAGGTAGGTTTTCACCTGATCGCCCTTTACCTCGATACGCATTTGGTTCCACTCTCCCATATTCAAAATATCTTCTTTCTCTTCCGGAATTTGTTCTAGCCAGCCTCGTCCATAGGACTCATAAATACCACCAGTATCATTGCCCGGAGGGGCTACTTCCACTTGCCAGCCCTCAATTTTAGTACCTTCAATGGACGAGCGAAAGAACACTCCGCTGTTTCCGT
>CAKZPJ010000052.1 GCA_937138955.1 uncultured Flammeovirgaceae bacterium
AATAGTGTATGAAACACCCGCCCTAGCCATCAGATCGCCTTCGTAAGTAGCGTCAATAAAACTTGCAGCTTCCACCTCTATTAGCTGCTGATCTCCTTTCAAAGCGTACTCTAAGTATACCTTTCTGATGGTTTGGTTACGAACATCTACTGAATTGACTCTTCTTGAATACAAGACTTCAACCCCGGCTTCATCCATATACTGCTCATAAATCATCTCAGCTACATGAGGTTCAAATTCATAGGCAGGAACGCTCTGTCCGTAATGTTTGCCTATTCTTATATAAAAATCCTGCGACAACCCCGTGATGTAACTATCCTGACCACCAGTATCGGTTCTGCCTAACCCCCCAGAGGTCAGACCGCCCAGGTGCCGGCCCGGTTCGACCAACAATACCCGCAACCCGTACATCCTCCCGGTGTAAGCAGCCACCACTCCGGCAGAAGTAGCTCCGTATACCATCAGGTCATATCTGAGCGTTTGAGGTATACTGCCCTTGGGTGTAATAGTGCTGGAGTAAGCAAACGTATTTGCCGATAGTGAGTGTACCGCAGGAGCGACGAAGGATGTTTTCTTCAAAAATGCTCTTCGTGATTTCTCATCCCGGGTGTTTGAGCTGTTCATTAATCAAGAGTTGTTAGAGGACAATATGATACCTGTTTGTTCAGTTGAACACAGAGGAAGCGTGAGATAGACTTTATCTCACGCTTCTTTAAATCCTGAATACTTTACTACCAGCCGGGGTTTTGGTCGGCTTGGGTTAAGGCTTCGTTATTATCTATTTCTTCGGCGGGGATTGGCCACTTCAGGTGGCGTTCTTCAATCCGTGATTTACCATCTCCCGATGCGCGGATCACTTCTAATGTCCGATTAGTGCGTAGTAGATCATACCAGCGTTTGCCTTCCATCACAAATTCTTTAGCTCGTTCTAATAGCAATGAGTCCTGAAATTGCTGAGCATTTAATCCCGCAGGGAAATCAGCGAGCGGGCTAGGGGTGTTGATATCCTGGCCATAGGCTCTTCTTCTGACCATGTTTAGGTACTCATAGGCTTCGTCCGTAGGCCCGCCATTAGCCATTGCCTCTGCTTCGGCAAAAATTAGTAGTACTTCGGTATAGCGAATTATTGGATAATCATTTCCTGCCGGATCAGATTCAGTATCCCGAAATTTTTTAAAAAGCATCGGAATTTCTTCGCTCAAAAACTGTTCATCAAACTCACCATTGTAGAGCCAGTCATTAGTTCGCAAGTCTGGCCCGTCTAATTGATCTATCCAGTCGCCCAACCAGGAATCTGGGTTACCAAACCAGGCGTGGGCATTACCTCCAATGGAATAACCGGACCCGGCTCGGTGCATTAACCAGATTGGCCCAAAGCCTAATCCCGGGATACGGGCGTGTTTCAACGAAAATATTTCTTCGGAATGGGTAGTCACATCAGGACCGAACATCTGCTGAAAGTCTTCTGGTACAGTTACCTCTACTAAGCTAAATTCACCTGACTCAATAACTTCCATTGCAGTAGCCGCTGCTTCGGGCCATTGCTCTAGGGTTAAGTACACTTTAGACAGTATACTAGTAGCCGCCCAACGGGTAGCCCGACCAAGTTCAGCCGCCGGGTAGGTGTTGGGAAGGCTTTGTTCGGCAAATTCCAGATCGGCAATAACTTGATCATAAACGGCTGATTCTGGGGAGCGTTCAATGGCAAAGTCTTGCGTTTCGGGCTCTAAACGAAGAGGTAAGTCGCCAAATAAGCGTACTAAGTGAAAATAGGACAATGCTCGGAGAAACCGAGCTTCACCCATCAAGCGATTTTTTAGCGCGGCATCTACTCCCGAAATATCTTGATTCTCCAATTGGCTAATGACTAGGTTAGCCCGGTTAATTACTTGGTAACCTCCTCGCCAAATGTTGCCAATCCGATTGATTCCCGTAGAGCCTAACTCATAGCGACTGGCGGGCGATTGACTGCCGCGGCCGTAGATATAGTCTGAGAAATACTCAACGTTGCCCAATAGCCACCATCCGTACAGATTATTCTGATGGAAGGGTTTATAGATACCGTTAGTGGCGGCAATGACTCCCTCGGAAGTAGCAAATACTGCTTCTTGAGAAAGAAAGTTTCTAGGTTTTTCTTCTAATACTTCCTCGCCGCACCCAGAAAATAAACCAAGAGTCAACATTACTAAACACGCTGGAAAGATTCTATTTATATTTTTCATAGTTGAATATCTTTAATAATAGCACAAAATTTTACAGAACTACTCTTACTCCTACCGTAAAGGTTCGGGCGGAAGGATAAGTCCGTTGGTCAATGCCAACTCTGAGGTCACCGCTGGAAAACGCATTAATATCGGGAGTATACCAGCTGTAATCGGTAAAGGTGAATAAGTTCTGCGCACTCACGTAAATATTAGCCGACTGAACTACCTCGGTATTAAACGCTGAAACCGGAATATTGTAGTTAAGTCTCACGTTTTGAATCCGTAAGTATGAAGCATCTTCTAGGTAGTAGTCCGAGGGTCGTTGGTTTAGCCCGCTGGTGGCTTTAGGGTAAGTCGCATTAGGATTTGGATTCTCAGTAGTCCAACGATCAGCTACTACCGCCAACTGGTTAGAACCCCGGTGGAAAGAGTTCATATGCCGGTAGATATTGTTATTCCAAATCGTTTTACCTGCTTCACCCACTAGAGATACTCTTAGTGAAAAATTACCATATGTGAGATTAGATGATAAACCATAGAACAAATCGGGGTAAGGATTGCCAATGATAACTCGGTCATCGTCGTTAATTTCTCCGTCGTCGTTTACATCTACGTAATTTATCAACCCATCTTCAGTTAAGCCGTCCGTCTTTAACCCGTAGAATGCGGACAGTGGCTCGCCTTCTCGCACAATATTGGCGGCCCCAAGTATATCCAGATTAGGAGCGATGATGTCTTGTCCACTAGCCGTTTCAGTAACTTCGTTTATATTACGAAAGGCGTTAAAGTTTAAATCCCAAATTACTTTGCTAGTGCGTATAAGATCAGTTCCTAATTGGATTTCAAACCCACTATTACGAGTAGAACCGATATTCTGAATATTGGTAGTAAAACCGGAAGTAGGCGGTAAATTAACTCGCGCTAGTAGGTCATTCGTATTCTTGACGTAGTAGTCAACACTGGCTCGGACTCTTTGCTCCCAGAAACCGAATTCCAGTCCGGTATTAAACTCCGCAGTGGTTTCCCATCGTAAGTCTGGATTGCCGAGGTTCTCTGCCGCAAAGCCACTGGTGGGCGTTCCGCCAAAAGCCAGCCCCACGTCGGAAAATCGCTGTAGTGAGCCGTAAGGCGAGATTGCTTGATTCCCCGAAATACCGTAGCTTAGGCGCAATTTTAAATTAGATAGCTGGCTGATATTATCCTGAATAAAGGCTTCATCAGACACTCTCCACGCTACTGCACCCGAAGGGAAGAAGCCCCACTTATTACCCGCACCGAAACGGGATGAACCATCCGCTCGGCCCGATAGAGTAAATAAGTATTTGTCTTTAAGCGTATAATTGATTCTACCTAACCAAGAAAGTAGCGTCCATTCGTCAAAGCCATTGTTAGGGGCTGAAAAGTTTTCGCCGGCACTCAGAATATTATTCTGAAGGTCATCACTTACAAAGCCATTCGATGATCCAGTAAGAAATTCATTTTGTTCGGTTTGCCAAGTAAAACCAGCTACTACACTTAGTGCGTGGCCATTCCCAAAATTTTTATTATAATTTATCGTATTTTCATTTAGAAACGATGTGGACTTTCTAAAAGTCTTAGATCCTACTCCTGCCGGCAATCCACTCTCTAATATACGAGGACTATATAGGTCCCGCTCCGAACTAACTTGGTCTACTCCCAGTAAGATATTTAAAGAAAGGTTATCCGTTAGTGAATATCTTCCCGTAACATTCCCTAACAAGCGATCAATTGTTCGTTGATCTAAACGTTCTTTAGCTATCGCTACTGGGTTATCACCGGAGCTAGGGCTGAAAGAGTACTGTTTCAACGTAGCCGCATTTACGTAGCTTCCATCAGGATTATACACCGGTAAGAAGGGAGGAGAATTCAGAGCACTTTGCAGTATATTATTATCGTCAATCTCATTATTGACTGATCGAGAAAGGAAGAAACGACCTGCTACTTTGAGTTTGTCGGTGACCTGCTGGTCTAAGTTAAGACGAACGGAACCCCGTGAAAAGTCTGATCCAATAATAGTACCATTCTCATCAAAGTAATTCCCTGAAATCAAGTAAGTCGTCTTTTCATTACCCCCGGAAAAAGCTAAGGAATAGTTTTGAATAAATCCCCGACGAAATATTTCATCCTGCCAATCAGTGTTAACATCCGTTAAAGTATCAATCTCATTGAAGATGACTGGAAGATTATCGTTTACGTTTCGTTCGTTAGCAATCTCGGCAAACTGCCGACTATTCATCATATCTAACTGACGCTCAACTTCTCTGAATCCTACATAGGTCTCGAATTCTACCTGATTACGTCCTGCTGTTCCACCTTTTGTAGTAATTAAGATAACCCCATTGCTGCCCCGGGAACCATAAATGGCGGTAGCCGAAGCATCTTTTAGTACCTCAATAGATTCAATATCATTAGGGTTGATGGTAGAAAGTAGATTGGTGCTTCCGTTGTTTCCTCCCTGAACCGGCACTCCGTCAATTACGTAGAGCGGATCATTACTACCAATGATTGAGTTGTTCCCGCGAATACGAACGATCATGTTTCCACCGGGAGCTCCACTTCCCGAAGTAACATTAACCCCGGCTACTTTTCCTTGTAGACCCTGCGTAACATTAGCAATAGGCTCGTTTTCAAAATCTTTAGGCTCTACCGAACTAACCGCCCCGGTGATATCGCTCTTTTTCTGAGAGCCGTACCCAATCACCACTACTTCACTCAGCGACTGGATATCAGGAGATAACGCCAAATTAATTGTATTACGTCCGTTAATTGTTTCTTCAACGGTTTCATAACCAATAGAGGAAAAGACCAGGGTAGTAATCTCATCGGCTACCGTCAGACGGTAGTTGCCATCTACATCAGTTACAGTACCAGTCGTTGTCCCCTTTGCTAAGATGTTTACTCCTGGTAGTGCTTCGTTGCTAGACAAATCAGTCACTGTACCGGAAATAGTTTGTTCAAGCAAACGTTCAGAGGCAGCTTTACTTTGCTCAATCTTTTTCAGCAAAGAGGAAGGGAGGGTATTAGTTTCTGGTAGTGGTTTCTTATCTACCTTCTTAATAGAAGATTTTTCAGATGCAGGATAGATAACGTAAGTCTCCGAATCAAACTGCTCGAAGGTAAGCTGATAAGGAGTTAAAAGGCTTTCTAGTGCCTCTTCAACTTTCGCGCTCTGATTCTCTAGTTGTTTAGCGGTTTTCGTATCCACCAGCTTATCTTGAAGTAGCTCCTGATCGTAGCTAAATCGGGTTTGATAGAGTTCTTCTAATTCATATAATACTTGGGTCAAATGAGTCTTCGTATCTTGCTCAAGAACAGGTGAGGCGTTGTAGAGATTAGCCAATTGTACTTGCCCCAAGCCTGGTAAGGCTAATAGTAATAGGCCTAGCCATAGTAGCATCTTGTTCATAGTTATTGTGTTTAGTGTAAAGTATATTCTACTTGATAATTATTAGTTGCTGCTCGCGTTCTATGGATAACTGAAACACCTTTTCTAATTGACCAAAGAGGCTGTTCAGATCGCCGCGGTTAATCCTACCGGTAAATTTCTTATCTAACAAAGATTTATCCTCTATCTCAACTTCCAGTCCGTAAATATTTTCTAGTAATTGAGCGATTTCAGTAAGAGTTGCACCCTCAAAAATGTGTTCATTCTGCGTCCAGGCAGTATATTTTTCAACATTGACCGGATGCTGCGCATAGTCAGTACCATCTATTTCTACTAGCTCTCCGGGTTGCATAGTAATATCAGTAGGTAGCACTTCTGAGTCTTCGGCTCTAAGCACTACTTCACCCTCTTTCAGAACTACTTGAGTATGATCTCGCCGATTCAAAATATTGAAAGAAGTACCTACAACTTCAACCGTTACTGTATTAGTCTGAACCAAAAACCGTCGATGGTCTTGGGTGTGATGCACATCAAAAAAGGCTTCTCCAGTAAGTTTTATTTCTCTTTCGGGAGATTCTAACCAATCCTCTTGATAAGTGATAGCAGAGTTTGCATTTAGTAAGACTGAAGAGCTATCGGGTAGGTCAATATACTGGGTTTCACCGTAAGCAGTCTGATGGGTGATTACAGTAGGCTCACTTATTTTAGTAAAAAGAAAAATGCTGAATATAAGTAGTACACTAACACTAGCAGCCATCCAGTACCATTTCGTCTTTTCTAGGATAGCATCATTGCTACGAGCTTCAGTATGTCGACCTTGGAGCGTCTGCCACATGTGCCTTACCTCTTGCTCATGCAAAGGTTCAGGTTGACCACTCGCCCTCATCTGATGTACTAATCGCCGCGCCTCGGTTACTAATACTTCACCTTCCGGATGTTCACATTGCCACTGCTGCCAGTATTGATCGAGAGCGGGAGTGGGATAAAGCACCCAGCTTATAAAGCTATCGTTTAGTAACAGCTCTTCTAGCACCTGATCCCTTTCACTCATAGATTAATACTGTTACAACTTGACAAAAAGTCGTATTCATATGTTATAGCATATACTTACTGGCACTTGTACTTCAAGGCCTTTATAAGTAAGAGCGTGAAGGTGCAATTTTGTGCATATGAAAATGAGATTAGTTTTCATATTTACGTACTTGGCAATAATTTTTACAAATAAGGTAGGTATTTTCAATATTCAGTTAGAAATATTATAAAATATTGAACGATAAAATTATCCACCCAGTCATTTTAATAACTTTTTGCGCCATTTCAGGCCAGGTCTTTATCAGCATACGAATGGCGTTTTCCAGTAGCTGATACACAGCGCGCCGTTGAATGTTCATCGTTTTAGCAATATCATTTACTGGCATATCCTGATAATATCGTAGAAAAATAGCTTCTCGCTGGCGTTCAGTTAAGTTATTCAACCCTTTTTGTAAATAGCGTTGGTTATCATGCTTGGTTTCTGCATCAACACGATTCTTTTCAACAGAAGGAATACTTAGCATATTCTCGTCTACTTCTATAGAAGATTCCTTTTTCTGGAGGGCAATGATCTTCCTTCTAAGAGCGGTAGTGAGGTAGTATTGAACACGTTGAACGTCCCCCAGGGTAGAGCGGTGTTCCCAAAGGTAGAAGAAAACATCCTGAATAGCATCTTTGACAAGATCACGATCAGAGCATAAACGACAGCCATATTGGAAAAGTAATCGGACGTACTGGTGGTAAAGGGTGGAGTATGCTTGTTTATCACCTTGTTTGAATGCTTGCCATAGCGCTACATCCTCAGGATACTTATCAGTATTAATAGCTCGCTGCTTCATCTTTTATCTATCGCTAGGCGATTATACTTAATTATTACAATATTGAAAAAAATAATACGAGATTTTCTCTTTCAATTAGTACTATGGCAGCTTAATAGACTGACTTCAATTGGCTTTTGTACTTGATTATGGAGAAGAAAGGCGATTTAGAAATAGCGGAAGAAGGCTTAGAAAATAGCCTTGTTTACGATCAGTTGCCCTCACCGATGATGCAGGGTCTATTGAGGGGAGAAAAAAAAGGCTGATACGTTACTTTTTACAGTTGTACCAGCCCATTGGCTTCTATTGAAAAAATGACTTTAAAAATTGTAACCCACTGTCAGTTTGTAAAAAGAGGGTTGCTCGAATCCGCTTTTGGTTACTTGTTCATCAGAGCGCAAGTCACCTCCGGTAGAAAATCTGGCGAAAGAACCGCCATTAGGGTCAGAAAATTGAATATACGGACCTAATGCCTGGTAGAAAGCATAGCTAGCATCCTCAGGTGCATTATTACCGCCGGTATAGCTCAACTGCTCAAAATGTAAGCCCGCGGAGAAAAAAGAACTTACTTTGTAGCCAACGTTTAACCAATAGTGTAAATAATTATTGGTAGACGGGTTTCCGTGGTCGAATCCAGCGTAGTAGCCAAGGTAAAACTCACCCTCTAGAGCGTCAGTACCCAAACTCATCGTTAAATTGGGCACAATGCCTTCAGCTAATACTGGGGTTCCTAAGCCGGAGGTTAAACTTCCATTAAGTAATCCGATTTGTGGGCTTACGTAGAGAGCATCTCCTATTGGAAAGCCTATTCCTACTCCCACTTCTGTCCAGTTGCCCCATGTTCCCCCCGCAGCCCCACCAGACCACAAGATACCGTAAAAAGTAAAATCTACAGGGCCGCTGCCGTAGGAACCAGCGAAGAAGGGGTAGAATCCGAAGAAAATATCTGAGTTCAATGTTACGCTCATATCAAATTTATCCTCTTCTTCTTGTCCTTGAGCAAATGCACTTAGAGTAATAAGCGATAATAAAATTAATGCATAGATTCTTTTCATTGTTGATAATGATTTTAGGTTTAGGAACTAATTTAGTTGACAATTGATGCGAATCGTTGAAAAATTTGTATTGCAATAATAACACTTTAATGAAAAACAGTATTACTATTGTTTAAAATAATTTTGATATTTGTGATAATGATAATCTATTAGACTAATTATCGGCTGTAATTACATATTTTGTATGGGGTACAAAATAAACAGCGATTAATGCTTCTGGTCTGATGACTAGATATTTAGTAATTTGTGCATCACAGTTAGTATTAAGTCATGCTATGAAGTACAAGGACAGGAACTCGCAATCTTGAAATCGTGGTAAAGTGGATTTAACACAGGTTTGGAGCACTATTAAGGGCAATTTTGGGGAGCTAGGCAATTGTGGTGTGAAATAAGCCTATACTTTAATGTATCATCTTGATAGAAACTATTTCCTTTTTAAGGACACTGATCTAATTAAGACTAATCATTATGATTCTTAACTAGCACTTGTTTTATTTAGTAACGATCAAAGAATAATTTTGTCATTTTATGCGGTCATTTTTGACCTCATAC
>CAKZPJ010000053.1 GCA_937138955.1 uncultured Flammeovirgaceae bacterium
TTCCTACAATAAAAAAATTATTTTGAGCACTCATGATTTACTGTTTTCTCAAAACTAATATAATGTTTGGAATTATATAAATATTTACGATACTTCGTCAGGTTTAAGTAGTTTTATTTACTTTACGACACTATGAGGCAATACAAGATAAATTTTTTTAAACAATATTGCTAAACAACTCTATACGAAATTGAACAATATGCTTTATGTCTGATTACCGGATTGTGTTTTTGGATGCGGATACCGTAGGAGATGTCTCTAATTTAGATTGTTTCTCCAATCTAGGAGAATATACTGTGTATCCGCAAACCCGGCTTGAGAAGGTTGCTGAACGAGTTGCTAATCAAGAAATAGTCATTACCAATAAAGTAAAAATTAGTGCTGAAGTTATGCAGAGTACTTCAGATCTCGCCCTAATTTGTGTTGCCGCCACCGGCACGAACAATTTAGATTTAGCGGCGGCTCGCCAGCAGAATATTGTCGTAAAAAATGTGGAGGATTACTCTACTCATAGTGTGGCTCAGCTAACCTTTGGGGTGCTATTGCAACTGCTGCATCGCCACGATTACTACAACGAATATGTGCATTCTGGTCAATACAGCCAACAGTCACTATTTACTCACTTAGGGCACAGCTTTTGGCAACTCAAAAACCGAAAGTTCGGCATTATTGGGTTAGGTAACATTGGAAGGCAAGTCGCTAAAATTGCGGAGGCAATGGGGGCAGAGGTGGTTTATTTTTCTACATCGGGCAAGAATAATAATGCGCCTTATCGCCAGCTTACTTTAGGAGAGTTGTTGCAAACATCCGATGTAGTATCTGTGCATGCCCCCCTAAACAAAAATACTCAAAACTTACTGAACTATTCCCAGCTATCCAAGATGCCTTCGCATAGTATTTTGCTAAATACCGGCAGAGGGGGGATTGTGAACGAAGCTGATTTAGTGCGAGCTATTGATGAAGGAGTAATTGCTGGGGCAGCTATAGATGTTTATCAGGAAGAACCATTCCCGCTGTCTCATCCGTACTTGCAAGTAAAAGAGAAAGAACGTCTGCTAATGACTCCCCATATAGGCTGGGCCAGTAGGGAAGCAAGAACTTTACTGATAGATCGGGTTTACCAAAATATCCAAGAATTTATTGAGAATCACTCAGCTTGATTTAGTTGACAAAATTTCTACTGGCCTAAGAAAGCCAGATGCAGGTGTCAGAATAGGCGTACCTAAAGCCAGGGTCTTGTAAGACTAATGAGCGAAATTCTTCAGGTAAAAAAGAAAGCCCTTCTTTTATTTGGCTAGGAGACGTTAATTGACCTAAGAAAGCGAATACTTTACGGAGTAACTGTCGCGCCTCAGCAGCGTTAGACAGCCTTTGACCACTCTTTGCCATCATCATTTCTGCTAGTTGGTTTATATTATTGAGAGATGGATTTGTCCCATAAGAAATGTGCCATCCATCCAGAAAGATAGCTTTAAATGGCAAAGGAAGCATATCGTTGAATTTTATAGCCTCTTCAAAGCTAGTGTTTTGGCGAATCACATCAAACACAACTTTTAAGTACTGATAGTTCTCGGTTGGGTCAGAGTTGCCAGTATGCAGTGAGAACTTATTGAGTAGATAATCTAAATCGTAGCTGGGATGAGTATTAGAAGTTTCCATAAAAAAGTGGTTTGTTTAAAAAATCCAATATTAATATAATGCATTTTTAATAAAATACATTTAATTATGATTAAAAATTTATGCTTTTAATCGATTTTTAGATAGACCACTTCAGGTTTTAGATAGATATAATTATGGTAAGCTAAGGCGGCAGTTATATCGTATGTGATGTGCCTTAACTAATCAAAGCTCTTGTTCATCTCTCTCGGTATACAACTAGTATTGCTGTCAGGCGAGTATACGGCAATTTTGTAGTGGTTAGTGAGGATGGTAGATCGGGTTTTCACTTTAGGTTACCACTCTATTTGTAAGTTAAAAGAATTGCCGCTTGGCTCAATTTCGCAATCAAATACATCAATAATAAGATAGTTCGGATCATCGGGTTCAGCTAGACCTTCCCCATCATAGTGATCGAGAAGCTGTACCCCCTAGCGATCTTAGACAAGGAAGATAATATCCATTCTAGATTGCTTTAAATAAAGCCGACAAGAGCTTATAACAATAACTGTGAGAAAGTACAACCATGCCGAAATAGAGCTACATAGTGAAAAGTAACACATGAATTAATGAGAAAACATTAAATATTACGCTTATTCTCTAAGTTTTACACTGAGTCTACTTCCCGAATTGGAAAATAGTCTTACGTAAGTATTTATGCAGATTCCAACTTAAACAGTTTTGCTATAATTTTTATATAAAACCTATAAAGTTCTGATATTCAGTTTTTTAACAGATAATTTCAATACTTAGAGGTACTCTGCTAAATCATAAACAGGTTCATTTTGGGAAAATTGGAGCCAATAAATTAAGATAAAATATAACTTTTTTTATAAATAGTTTTCATTTTTCAAGATAAAAATTGTACATTTGTAAGGTAAAGTTACACATGTAACAGAAATTAAGTTGGTAAGATGAAACAGATTATAACAAACATACAGCAGCAACTACTTAAGAGAATAGGGTTCTCTTTCGCTTTGCTTTTTATTCTAGCTACTGCTAGCTACAGTCAGCAACATACATTATACTCTCAATATATCTTTAATCGTTTAGCTATTAATCCGGCATACGCAGGTAACCAAGATCAATTACAGATCACTACCTTACACCGTCGGCAGTGGGATAACTTTGAAGGGGCACCAGTTACTAATACTATAATTGCTCACAAGGCACTTAAAAATAAAAGAGTAGGTATTGGGCTTATTGCTTCGCATGATAAAATTGGTATTCACAGCGATCAGCGGGTGTATGTATCATATGCCTACAAAATTAAGATGGCACATGGAACATTGGCTATGGGGCTGCAAGCAGGCTTTAACCGGTTACAATCTGATTTTTCTGAATTAAACTTAAAAACTGCAGATGCAGTAGCTACTGGTTTTCGTAATTCATTCAACCCTAACTTTGGAACTGGTCTTTATTACTCAAATTCCAACTTTTTTGCCGGATTTTCTATTCCCTATCTTTTAAATAGTAAGCTATCTGATAATGCTGAACTTGGTTCGTTAAGTCAAATTAAACGTTACTACTTCTTAACAGCAGGTCGGGTATTTACTCTAAATCCGCTAGTAAAAGTACTGCCTTCAGTTTTGTTGCGAGTGCAAGAGGGAAATGCTACCTCAGCGGAGGTAGGAGCCAATTTGATTCTTAATGATATTTTAACAGTAGGAGCTTCGTATCGTAGCGAGGATGCGCTAGTAGGTATCATGAAGTTAGAAGTTAGTGAAAACATAAGCGTTGGTTACAGCTATGATCACACACTGTCTGATATTGGAGCGTACTCCAATGGCTCTCATGAATTCATGTTGAACTATCGTATCCCTTACAATAAGAAATGCCATACTTACTTCTAGTGCATAATTACACTAGCTAACTACACGCACTACCTCACCTACTAAACCATTAAAAAAGCGTGTATATGTATCCAATTTCGTCCAATATTGTAACAGATAATTCTAATAATATACTTGCACCTAGTAAGTATGTAGCAAGCATAATCAAAGGAATAGCCGATATGGTACTGGTTTTTGACCAAGACTATAAGGTAGTTTACGCTAATCAAAAGGCTGGTGGTCTTCTACAGACTATTCCTGAAGACTTGGTTGGCTCTTATATTTATGAGTTTTTTCCTGATAAACAATCTGAGTTTTTACAAGCACTGCTTCAGGAAACCATGGAGAAAGACCAGGTTTATAACCGAAGTACACTTTTCCAGTTCGGAGGCAGAAAGCAAATACCAGTATCTATCTCATTTTCTACGTTAGCTTTGGACGATGAATTAGAAGGATATATGCTTGTAGCAAAAGATAATCGGCATCTGGCGCAAGCGACCGATGCTTTGAAGCAGAAAAATGAGCAACTGGCTCGACTTTTTTACCGTATGTCTCATGATTTACAAGGGCCTTTGGCTTCTATTCAAGGCTTATTGGAACTTACTAAAATGGAGGTGTCAGACACTCAAGAGATTATAACGTATCTTACCCATATTCGGTCCAGCACCGATAAACTCAAGTATACTCTACACGGGCTGATGCAATTACAGCACGAAGAGGAAGAGAATGCTGCAACTAAAGTTTCTGTACGTCATTTGCTGGAAGCAGTTATTGATGGTCTTGATGATTGCCCTGGGCGAGAAGAAGTACTTGTTCACTTAACCGCCAACGCCAAGCATACTACCACAACGGATGAGCATATACTCACTAGTGTTGTAAAAGGTATAATTGAAAACAGCATCAAATTTAGAAAGACTAACGCGAGTGATACGGTTATAAAAGTTTCAGTCCGTACCTATAAAGAAGGAATCAAGATTAAAGTAAAAGACAATGGGTTAGGCATGGATCGAGCCATGCAGCAGCGAGCGTTTGATATGTTTTACCGGGGGCACGGTCACGTTAAAGGAAGCGGTTTAGGGTTATATGTTGCCAAAAATGCTATTGAAAAACTAGGAGGGGAAATTGCTATAAAGAGCCAACCATTTTTGGGTACTGAAGTAAGTCTTTACCTACCTAGCACAACTTCGCCAAACCCTACTGTAAGGTAACTTACTACACTACAATCTACTACCTAATCTTTAGATTTTACCAACTTATAGTAAAGGCATCGGCTACTGGCTGATGCTTTTCTCAATTATTATTAACGATTAAAAACTTACCCCGTAGGTTCTACCATTAATCTAAAATGATTAGTTGAGCACTCTTTTGTAATTTGATGTTAAAAATACGAAGATGATAGTGAGAAAGGGTTTACTAGTATTTTGGTGCATAATTGCTTTCTTTCAGGCGCAAGCGCAGATTCTGACGGGACCAATAGTCGGTGGACAGGCGACTATAGCTGGTTATGGTTCGCAGTACGACGGAATAGACTTTCAGCAAGATTTGTCTCTCAACTACTTAGGAGGGTGGAGTTATGCCTATTCGGTAAGCGATCATCTGGCGTTTTACAGCGAATTAGTGTACAGTCGGAAGGGAAAAGCACAGCGTTACAACTCAACTTCTACTCGGATAGTAGAAAATCAGACATACTCGCACTTCCTAGAAGCACCTATTCTGCTGCGTATTACTAGTCCAATTGGACGGAGCAAAGTTCGCTGGTTTATCAATGCTGGCCCACAGATAAGTTACTGGTTAGGCGGGCGAGGAACAATTTTAGCTTCTGAGTTTTTTGGTAGTGATCAGTTAACCCAAATAGATTATACAGTTTCTTTTTCTGAAGGTGAACCTGCTGACGGGGTGTTGGCACTAGATGATGCTAATCGGCTTCAGTTTGGCCTAGCTGCCGGGGGGGGATTTATTATTCCGGTAAACCGGCTAGGACATGCCGTAATGATTAATATTCGCTATGTATCGGGCACTACGTTTATGGGGGGTAATGAAAGCTTTGAAATTGGTGAAACGGAAATAGAAGAGTACCTGGGGTATAAGCACAATGCTTTACAGATCTCGACCGCTTACGTAGTTCCCATTAATATCTTTGGCATGCGAAAGGGTAAAACTTCTCGTAAAGTGAAGCACAAAAAATAAGAGAAGCTGTTCTACCATTTCTGAGCTAAACCTTCTTTAAATGAGCATCGTACTAAGAGGTGCTATGCAAGACTTCACTACCCGACGTAATTTTCTCAAACAAGCGGGCTTTCTTGCCGCTACTTCCACAATACCAATTAGTTATCCCGCTGTTAGGAGTGATAGCCTGATTGATCAACTAGGATTACAGCTATACACTGTAAGAAATGTGCTGGTAGAAAAGCCTCAAGAAACAATACAAGCTATTCGCAATGCTAGCTACAAGCAAATAGAACTCTTTGATAGCCAATTGCTTCCTCAACTACATTCAGTGTTAAAAAGTCTTGGGATAGCAATCAATAGTACGCATTTTCTTTCGCCACTATTAACCGGAAACTGGGAGCTCTTAGAAGCTTCAGGAGTACGGCGACCTCCCCTTAGTTACACATTACAAGCAGCAATAGATCAAGCGGCTGAATACGAAGTTTCTTATTTTATATTTCCATTTCTATATCCGGAAGAGCGGGGCGGTATAGACTCTTACCAAGCATTAGCCGAACAGTTAAATCAGACTGGAGAGCTGTGTAAAGAAGTTGGTATTCGGATGGGTTATCATAATCACTCATTTGAACTTCAACCGATGGATGGGAGTTCGCCTATGGAAGTGCTATTAGCTGAGACTGATCCTGAATTAGTTTGCTTTGAGCTAGACGTATTTTGGGTATCAGTGGCTGGTCATGATCCCGCCGAGTATATTCGAAAATACGCCAACCGCATTGAATTGCTGCATCTGAAAGATAAGAAAGCAAATACCCCTCAAACCTACCGGGCCATTACCATGCCTCGCGAGAGCTTTCAGCCGGTGGGAAGTGGCGTACTTAATTTTACTGAAATTCTTCAGGCGGCACAAGAAGCAAATATAAAGCACGTATTTATAGAGCAAGATGCTTCTGACGACCCATTAGGTGATATCAAAAGAAGTAGCGATTATTTGCGAAGCTTGGAGTAGTGGTACGTGCTTAAGTGATCGATACGCCGAGAAAAGTGGTTTATGACATTTAAGAAGCTGTTTGAGTTATATTTTTTGATTTATTAGGAGAGATTTTTTTGT
>CAKZPJ010000054.1 GCA_937138955.1 uncultured Flammeovirgaceae bacterium
TTGAGTTGGGACACAGTACTTCTAATGTTAACGGATCTTCGGGTCTACGAGATTGAGAAGGTATTCTCCGTATCCACTTTTCATTTGCTTAGCCGCCAGTTGCCGCACTTGTTCCTCCTCAATAAAGTTCATCCGGTAGGCTATCTCTTCAATGCAGCCAATCTTTAGCCCCTGTCGCTGCTCGATTACCTGCACAAATTGTCCGGCTTGCGTTAGTGAGTCGAAAGTGCCAGTGTCTAGCCAAGCAGTACCTCGGCTCAAAACACTTACCTGTAGTTTGCCCTGCGATAGATACGCCTTATTTACATCAGTAATCTCAAGTTCGCCCCGGGGGCTAGGCTTTAGGTTCTGAGCAATTTCAACTACCTGATTATCATAGAAATATAGTCCAGGAATAGCGTAATTTGATTTGGGGTGCTCAGGCTTTTCCTCAATAGATATTGCTCGCTGATTATCATCAAACTCTACCACTCCGTAGCGATGAGGATCATGAACATGATAGGCATATACAATACCTCCGTCCGGGTCGTTGTTACTTTGTAACTGCTTATAGAGGCCACTGCCGTAAAAAATATTATCCCCTAAGATTAAAGCTACTTTATCTTGCCCAATAAAATCGGCTCCAATAGTAAATGCTTGGGCTAATCCTTCGGGCTTAGGCTGCACTGCATAATGAAAGTGGCAACCAAGCTGCTCGCCGTCACCCAACAGTTTCTCGAATAGTGGCATGTCGTGGGGCGTAGAGATGATTAGTATCTCCCGAATGCCTGACATCATCAGAATAGATAGTGGGTAATAGATCATCGGCTTATCGTACACCGGCATCAACTGTTTGCTTACAGCTAATGTGAGTGGGTGCAAGCGGGTGCCGGAGCCCCCGGCCAAAATAATTCCCTTCATAACTTGGTGAATTGTTATGCTACAAGTATACTAAAAAATGGCTGAATGGAAGGAAAGAATAGCCACAGTTGTAAGATTTCAGTGGTCTTTACGGGTTTACCTTCGTATCTTTATACCCTTTATGCTGTGGAAAGAAGTTCAGTTACTGTTGCGGAAAGAAGTTGTATTAGAATGGCGACAACGCTATGCTCTTAATGGTATTTTGCTGTACGTAGTAGGAGCAGTTTTCATTTGCTATCTGAGCTTTAACTTACAGCAAGGCACTCTCAAAGTAGTCACCTGGAATGCCTTGTTCTGGATCATTATGTTGTTTGCCGCAGTAAATGCAGTTGCTAAAAGCTTTATTCAGGAGCGAGCCGGTCGGGCTATCTACTACTACACAGTAGCGAGTCCTCAGGGAATTATCATCTCTAAAATTGTTTACAATACCTTATTGCTGCTAGTTCTAGCAACTACCTGTTTGCTAGTATACATGTTAGTAATGGGTAACCCTATTCAAAGTATAGGCTTATTTGTGGTTAACCTATTACTGGGTGCTTCTGGGTTTTCGGTTACCTTAACCATGGTGTCTAGCATTGCTTCCAAAGCCAGCAATAACAGCAGTCTGATGGCAATCCTAGGTTTTCCAGTAATTATTCCAATGTTGCTGATGGTAATAAAAGTATCGAAGAATGCGATAGACGGCTTGGCACTTAGCGTAAGTTATAATGAGATAATGACATTAATTGCAATGAATACCATTGTTGTAGTGTTGGCGTATATATTATTTCCATTCTTATGGCGAACGTGAGTAGAACCGTCATTAATGATGCTTCTACTTACCTATTTTAGACCCTTTTGTAGTTACTACTATGCTAAGAACTAACCTTTTAACGCTTATTTTTTCGTTGTTGATCGGATCACTCTTCAGTGCTTGCCAACCGAGTGATGCCCCGCCGGAGAAAGAAGACTTCAATATTATGGCGTATTACGTGCCGGAAAGAGATTATCAGCCGGAGAATCTGCCGTTAGACCAACTCACCCATATTATTTTCTCTTTTTCGAATGTCATTGATGGAGAAATGAAGTTTAGGCACGAAGAAGCGGGCGAAAAACTTCGGTTGCTAGTAGGACAGACAAAAGACCACCCTCAATTAAAAGTGATGCTCGCTTGTGGCGGCTGGGGAGCCGGAGGCTTTTCCGATATGGCGGTAACTGCCGAAAGCAGAAGCAAGTTTGTACAAAGCACCATCCGAATGATAGAGGAATACCAGCTAGACGGCATTGATATGGACTGGGAATACCCTGCGTTGGATTGGGCCGGAATCGACGCTCGGGAGGCAGATACTCAAACCTTTACGCTGCTGATGAAAGAGCTACGGGAGGAAATGGATAAGCTTGACCGCCCGATGACCCTGACATTTGCTTCTGCCGGATGGGAGTACTACTACGAAAAAATCGAGTTGAATGAGGTGATGAAGTACGCCGACTATATGAACGTAATGACCTACGACCAAGTAACGGCAACACTTCCGTATACCGCGCATCATACTGCTTTAGGATGGATTAAAAGTGAAGACCTAAAAGGCTATCCTATTTACAAGTACTACGAAGAAAGAGATAGCATAGCGCAAGCTCAAGGGCGACCCGCCTTCAAACCGCGTTCGGTAAAGAGTATTGTTGATTATTGTGTAAATCAGGGGGTTGACCCTAATCAAATCGTAATTGGTGGAGCATTTTATGGAAGAGCCTGGAAGGGAGTTCCTCCCGAAGACAACGGACTTTATCAGCCCAATAAGGGAACGCACATCGGCTGGGCAGCTTACCATCTTATTAGAGATGAATACGAGAGCAAGAATGGCTATACTCGCTACTGGGACGAAGTGGCAGAAGCTCCTTACTTATATAGCCCAACCGACAGTGTCTTCCTGTCTTACGATGATACTGCTTCGGTAAAGCTAAAAACTCGCTACGCAATAGAAGAAGACTTAGGTGGTATCATGTTCTGGGAGTTGGGAAATGACACGAAAGAAGAAAATAGTTTGCTAAACGCTATTTACGAAGCAGCCGTCGCTAAATAATGATAGTTTTTTTACAAAGATAGGAATACTATTGCTCAAGAATGTGTTAATAAATGAGACATAGCCCTAGCTAACACTTTTTAATGACAAACAACCTTCTCATGAAAAAACAATGGTGGAAAATACTAGCCATTTTGTTAGTCGGATACACCATCACGGCGGGTTTACTATCGGATGTGCCACGCCTACCAATTTTGAATGAAACCGTGCGGGTTCTTCACTTTCACGTACCTATGTGGTTTGGTATGGTTGCGCTATTTACCGTGTCGACTGTCTACTCAATAAAGCATTTAATGAACCCACTGCTCAAACATGATACCTACGCAATTGAGTTTGCCAATACCGGAATGCTATTCGGTATTTTAGGTATTCTGAGCGGGTCATTATGGGCGAAATTTACCTGGGGTGCATTTTGGGTCAACGACCCTAAGTTGAATGGTGCGGCCATTGCTTTGCTGATTTACTCGGCTTACTTTATCTTACGTGGCTCTTTTAATGATGAGCAACAACGGTCGCGGGTGAGTGCTATTTACAATGTATTTGCTTACTCAACACTAATTCCCCTGCTATTTATTTTGCCCCGTATGACCGATTCATTGCACCCGGGCAATGGGGGAAATCCTGGATTTAATATTTATGATGCAGCCAGTCAGCTACGGTCAATATTTTATCCAGCAGTTATTGGCTGGACGCTGATGGGGCTATGGCTAACTAGTTTGCGTATTCGTTTGCATATTATAAAACAGAAACATAATGAAAGCTTGGAAGAAAACATGCTTCGCAACCGTAGCCGCTCTATGGCTGAGCGTTCTTAATATCAGTTCACTATTGGCTCAATCGGCTAATGAAGTCACAATGGCCGACACCTTTCGGCAGGAAGGTAAAATCTACGTAGTAGTAGCCGTGATGCTTCTGATATTCTCAGGACTGGTTGTATATGCCATTCGTATTGATCGGAAAGTGAGTAGGTTAGAGAAAGAAATTTATAACAATGAACAATAAGCAGTTAGCAATGTGCAATTAACTAATGACAACTTCAGTGACTAGCAATTTAACAATCGAACCATAGAACAATCAATATTATGAAACTAAAGTATATCATTGCACTAATCGTCATCGCTGTATCGGTTACCATTATTATGTCTACCGCCGGAGATGCTAGTTCTTACGTTACTTTTGCTAAAGCTAGCGAATTAGCTCAGGATGGTGACGATAAAAGTATTCATGTAGTAGGTACATTGAAGAAAGATACTCAAGGTGAGGTAGTAGGAGTAGAACCTTCGGAAGATAAACTATCGGTATCCTTCATTATGGTAGATGAAAACAATCGTGAACAACAAGTTTTCTATAATGAACCTATGCCCGCCGATCTGCTACGTTCCGAGCAGGTGGTCGTTATTGGCTCGTACCATGATCAGCATTTTGTAGCCGATAAGGTGCTGTTAAAATGCCCTTCTAAATATCAAGAAGAAGAAATTAGCTAATTTTTCTTTCATGAAGCCCGCTAACCCATCACTTAACCTATCCATAGCTGATTACAATCAGGTGGAAGAAGATAGTGATATTCGTTGCGAACTTAGAGGTAATTGTTTCCTCTACGAGATTTTTATATAAAAACAGAAAGTTTATAGGCTGAAGTATCCGCATCTATTCTATAAAAGATTAACATGATCAACACACTCATTGGCAATCTGGGCCACTTCTTTGTTATCTCTTCCTTCATTGCCTCTTTAGTAGCCGCTTACGCGTACATTACGGCTACGGTAGAAAAAGACGTTATTAAGTCTCAAGCCTGGAAACGCTTTGCTCGCGTGGCTTTCTATCTGCACGGCGGATTGGTTATTGGAGTGGTTGGCAGCTTATTTTACATTATCTATAACCATCTGTTTGAGTATCACTATGCTTGGAGCCACTCTTCGCTGAGCCTTCCGGTGTACTATATGATTTCCTGCTTTTGGGAAGGTCAGGAGGGAAGCTTTCTGCTGTGGATTTTCTGGCACGTAATCTTAGGCTTCGTTCTTATCCGTACCAATCGCGAAACGGGTTGGGAAGCTCCGGTGATGGCGGTATTTGCGCTAGTACAAGCTTTTCTGGCCTCCATGATTATGGGAACCGTCATTCCGGGAATTGAACTGAAAATTGGTAGCTCTCCTTTTTTGCTACTGCGCGATGTAATGGTCGATGCCCCGGTCTTTGCCATGAATCCTGATTTTCGTCCCGCAGATGGAACTGGTCTGAATCCATTACTACAGAACTACTGGATGGTGATTCATCCACCTACGCTGTTCTTAGGCTTTGCTACTACGCTGGTTCCGTTCGCATTTTGTATGGCCGGTATTTGGCGGAAGCGATACGAAAGCTGGATAAAGCCTGCTTTGCCCTGGGCTATTTTTTCCGCTGCTGTTCTCGGTCTGGGAATTATGATGGGAGCTTACTGGGCCTACGAGACACTAAACTTCGGCGGTTACTGGAACTGGGATCCAGTAGAAAACGCAGTGTATATTCCTTGGCTGGTTTTAGTAGCAAGTATTCATACCCTAATCATCTTCAAAAATAATGGGACAGCACTGAAAACTTCTATCGTGCTGGTGATTACCACGTTTGTGCTGATTTTGTACAGTACATTCCTGACTCGTAGTGGAATTCTAGGGAATGCTTCGGTGCATTCGTTCACTGACCTTGGTCTATCGGGACAACTACTGATCTACATGTTATTCTTTACCGTAGCCGCTATCATTCTATCGGCCGTTCACTGGAAAGATATTCCCACCTCCGAGAAAGAAGCATCAGCGTACAGCCGAGAGTTCTGGATTTTTATTGGAGCTACTACGCTCTGCTTGATGTCTTTTCAGGTACTGGTGCCAACGTCTATTCCAGTGTATAACGCTATTATAGAAGCTTTTGGTGGAGTATCGAATGTAGCACCTCCTGCCGATCAAATTGAGTTTTATACTAAGTTTCAGCTCTGGTTTGCGATTGCCATTGCGCTGCTATCCGGCACTGGGCAGTTTTTCTTCTGGCGCAAAATGAACCCTGAAAAGCTAAAAAGTGAGCTGTCTATTCCGCTGATCATCACCTTACTAGTTAGTGCGGGAGCCATGTTGATTGGAAAGGTGACGAACCCAGTTTACATTCTGCTGCTTACCGTTTCAGTGTATTCTATTGTAGCAAATGGAAAAATATTACTGCGCTTTGGAAGGGAAAACTTCCAGTTAGCAGGGGGCTCTATTTCGCATATTGGCGTAGCGATGATTTTTATTGGTATTCTCTTTTCATCAGGTTACTCTAATGTGGTTTCTATCAATGAATCAGGGCTATTAATTTTTAAAGATAATCCGGGTAATGAAAATCTGGAGAATACTTTACTGTGGATCAACGAACCACGTAACATGGATAAGTACGAGCTGATCTATAAAGGTCAGCGAGTAGATGCTAGAGATGTTCCCGTTTATGTAGAGAAAGACTTATTGCGCCCCACTGAAAAGCCATTTCTGACCGTAGCAGTAGATGAGTTTACCTACGAAGGAACCCGTTATTTCGCTAAGGGTGATACGGTACAGATTCATCCGGAAAACACGTATCATGAGGTTCAATATACCGATCGGCAAACAGGCAAACAATTCACATTATACCCCCGTTCGCAGGTAAACCCCAACATGGGCTTAATTGCTTCCCCCGATATTATACGATCACTTACTAAAGATTTATATACGCACGTATCGGCTATTCCCCCTACTACTGAAGAAAAAGAGTGGGCTGAGATGGAAGAACTGGAAATTAAAATGGGAGAACAGTTCTTTGCGAA
>CAKZPJ010000055.1 GCA_937138955.1 uncultured Flammeovirgaceae bacterium
AGCTTCTCGTCCATCTCGCCCAGCACGTCCGGTTTCCTGATAATACCCTTCTAATGATTTAGGCACATTATAGTGAATAACAAAGCGCACATCAGGCTTGTCAATTCCCATACCGAAAGCAATAGTAGCGACAATTACATCAACATCTTCGTTCAGAAATGCATCCTGATTCCGCACTCGAACATTTGCGTCTAAACCGGCGTGGTAGGGAGCAGCTTTAATACCGTTTACCTGAAGAAATTGGGCGATTTCTTCCACCTTTTTGCGACTCAAACAGTAAATGATTCCTGATTTGCCTGGATATTGCTTAATAAATTTGATGAGCTGCTTTTTGATCTGGGTCTTCGGACGCACATCATAATACAGGTTCGGGCGATTAAACGAAGATTTATATAAATCAGCTTCTTCCATCTGAAGGTTTCGCTGAATATCTAACTGTACTTTGGGGGTAGCGGTGGCTGTTAAGGCAATCACCGGAACGTTATCTTTCAGTTGTGAAATGATATACTTGATACGCCGATATTCAGGCCGGAAATCGTGTCCCCATTCTGAAATACAATGCGCTTCATCTACCGCTACGAAAGAAATATTGGCTTCTCGCAGGAATTTTATATTCTCCTCTTTGGTTAATGACTCTGGCGCTACGTACAGTAATTTAGTCTTACCTTTCAGTGTATCGCTTCTAACCTTATTAATTTCGGTCTTACTCAGTGTTGAGTTCAGGAACCGAGCATCAATATTAAAGCCATTGAGCTGGTCTACCTGATTTTTCATCAGGGCAATTAGGGGAGAAATGACGATAGCCGTGCCCGGTTGTAATAGAGCAGGCAACTGGTAGCAGAGTGATTTTCCGGCACCAGTAGGCATAATGACGAATGTATTATGACGGTTTAAAATATTTTCAATGATAGCTTCCTGATTTCCGCGAAAATGGTTGAAGCCAAAATATTGTTTAAGGGCAGCTTGTAGATCAATTGTTTGCTCTACCATTGGATAAGAAGATGTGTTACGAAAAAAACCAACGCCATGTTTGACCGTTGGTCTTTCTGGATAGTGAATACTTTTATGAAGATAATAGTTTGCCGAGTTATTACAAAATATATAGCGAATTTGTTCTTTTATTAAAATATTTTCAAAAGAATTCTCGGTATCAGGCAAAGGAAGGGTTGCTTTGTGAACTACCGCAAGTTATATTCGCTAGTTGGAATAGTGGATATTTCACTTTACTATGGCACGGAACAACAATTTTGTGGTTATCACTACGGGCAGTCACTCCACGTCGGACTTCTGGCCGTTTAGCCGCAAGAACATGCCTAAGCCGTTTCTGGATTTGCTAGGTACTGGAAAGTCGCTACTTCAATTGACCTACGATCGATGTATTGCTCTTTGCGGCGAAAAGCGGATCATGGTAGCTACTACTAAGCCTTACGTTAACTTAGTAAAAGAGCAGCTCCCTCAACTGTCAGAGCAACAAATTTTGATTGAACCTATTAATCGGGGAGCAGCGATTTGTGTAGCCTACGCGGCCTATAAAATTAGACAGCTAGACCCCTCTACTGTTATTACGATGATACCCGCCGATCACGCTATTTTTGGCGAGATCGCCTTTTTGCGAGATATTGGCAAAGCATTAGATACGGCCGCTTCTGATCCGAAAAAATTATTAATTGTAGGCATTAAACCGTCCAAACCCGAAACACGCTATCGTTACATTCAGTACCACTACAATAGTGGCGGGACTATCAAAAAAATAAAAACGCTTACTGATAAACCGCAAATTGAGTTGGCTAATCTGCTCGTCAATAGTGGCGACTTTGTGTGGAATACTGATATTTATGTTTGGCACGTGAATGCTATCATTGAAGCGGTAGAAACATATCTACCCGAAGTAGCCGAGGTTTTTTCAAGTGGCTTGTCGCAGTACGGTACCGATCAAGAATCTTTCTTTTTAAAAAATGCCTATTCGCAGTGTAAAAATACTGCGTTAAGCTACGGTATTCTGGAAAAAACTAATAACCATTACGTACTGCTGGGTAACTTTAACTGGTCGGCAATTGACTCTTGGCAAGCTCTTTTTTCACTAAAAACATCGGGGAACGAGGAAAATACGGTAGAAGCTAACGCCGTTTCCATCCAAAGTAAGAGCTGTTTTATTAAAAGTACTGATGGCAAATTGATTATTGTCCATAGCCTACACGATTATTTGGTAGCTGATAGTCCCGATGTACTACTCATTTGCCCTAAAACAGAAGTAGAGCAACTAAAACAGATTATGAAGGAAGCCGAAGATCAGAAAGGCGAGGATTATACATGATAGGTTTGTGAAAGTTGCCTAATCTTGAATCATTAAACCCGTCACAAATTCTCTACCTGCTGGTCTAACCATCTCTTTACATCGGCAAAGCACAACTGATTCACCTCGTGCCCCATTGTGTATTCCTTAAATTCGTAGTTGAACTGGTGCTGTTGAAGGTAATTAGCGGCAGAGCGTCCTAAGTAAATAGGTAGTACCGAATCATTGGTGCCGTGGGTAGCTAGAATTTTTAATTGCTGGTGGGCTGGGGTAACGGACTTTTTAGGCGTAGTTTCATTAAGAATATATCCACTCATAGCGACCAACCCCGTTATTTTTTCCGGATTGGCTAATGCGGTAGCGTAGCTCATCATGGCTCCCTGGCTGAAGCCGGCTAAGTAAACATGATTTAAATCGGGGTGATACTTTTGCACAATCTCGTCTAAAAAAAGAGTGAATTGCTGACGAGCTTCATAAACTTGTCCAATATTAGGTTTAGGAACGCCCCTGGAGAAATCAATAGTAAACCAAGCGTATCCGCCATAGTCGTAGGGTAGGGGAGCTCGCACACTAATAATTAGGTAGCGAGGATCTAGTTGGGGAGCAAATGAAAACAAGTCCTGTTCATTGCTACCTAACCCATGCAGTAATATAAGCAATGGAGGATTTTTGGAGGCCACCCGAGGTGGTTGACTAATATAGTGTAGTGACATAACTTAGAAGATATAAATTGTATTACGGTGCGAAGTATTAGGGTGTTATAATTCTTCCTACAGGAGTTTTAAGTAATTTTGAACTTAATCATAAAATATAACGACGCGCAACGGTCGCTGCAACACCAAAAACTATCTAAGCCTATGCAACCAGTTAAATTCGGAGTGCTCGGAGTTTCCGGTTTCTTCACCAAAAAAATTGTAATACCCACCGCTAAATCGACACTCATTCAGTGGGCGGGCATCGCCTCCCGCTCTTTAGAGCGATCCCAGAAGGCTGCGGAAATTTATAATATTACCCAGGCCTACGGTTCTTACGAAGAACTACTAGCCGATGAATCTATAGAAGCTGTATACATTCCGCTGCCTAATCATGTACACGCTGAATGGATTAAAAAAGTGGCTGATGCCGGTAAACACGTTCTGTGCGAAAAACCGCTGGCTTTATCTGCCGAAGAAGCGCAGGAAGCTATTGAGTACGCTGAAGCAAAGGGAGTAAAGGTAATGGAAGCATTTATGTACCGCTTCCATCCGCAGTGGCAACACGTGCTGGAGCTAATTCGGATGAAGGAGATCGGCACGGTACAACTGGTGCAAACCTTTTTTGGCTACAATAACACCGACCCCAGCAATATTCGCAACCAATCCGATAAAGGTGGCGGGGCACTATACGATATTGGCTGCTATGCGGTGTCGGCTAGTAGATTCTTACTGCAAGCCGAACCCCAACGAGTGCTAAGTTTAACTACGAAGCATGGTGACTTTAAAACGGACGTATTGTCTTCGGGTACGCTAGACTTTGGTGATGCGCGAGCGCAATTTACCGTAGCTACCCAAACCTTCCCCTACCAACGAGTTATGGTGCACGGCAGTAGTGGCGTCATTTCTATCGAGATACCGTTTAACACTCCGGCTGATGTATCGGCTAAAGTAACAGTAACTACCAGCGTAGGTACGCGAGTAGTAGAGTTAGGTGCAGTAGATCAGTATATTGTGGAATTTGAAGCGTTTGCCCGCGCTATTCGCGAAGATACTGCCGTGCCCACAGCTTCTAATGATGCGGTTAATAATATGCGGGTGCTGGATGGGCTACTCGAGTCAGGGCGTACTGGGCATTGGGTTTCGCTTCAATAATATGTGATAAGATAACTGCTTTAACATGAAGATGAAATCCTTCGTTTTGCTTGTTTTTCTTTTGTTGGTTCCCTTCTCTCTGAACTTTATTAGGGGGAGAGATAAACTAGTTACGGTTGGAAGGGCTGACTCGAGCTTTAAGAAGAAGCCGAATCATAACCTCAGAGGAAATTCGCGAGATAGGTAAACTATATCGTGCTCAGTTCAAGCAAAAAGGGGCAGTGAGCAGAGAAGATATTATAAATATGTTGGTGGAAGTTACTCAGGATAAAGTGAAGGATGTACCTGAATAAACATCGTGGGAAGTAATCAGAATGAAATTGACTAAAGAGTGGCGAAGGTTGATAAAAGGCTCTGATGAGACTAATATTTCTGAACCAGCGTTTGCTGGCTACTGGAATATAGAATCTTCTCCCGAAGAAATTCTAAATGAATACGAAACAGTGCTAACAATCTTTCTCCGGTGCGGGCTATTGACTAAGAAGGAGAAAAATAGGGTTAAAGAACAGCTATACGACTATCAGATACTATTTCGCTCTAGCTTCTTTGAGCAATGCCAATTGGCTGTAGATGGACAAAATAGAAGCAATACAAGCCCACAATACTGAACGGTTTTATCAGTGAATAGTGTTAGAAGAAAAATGAATAATCTATCGGTTTGAACAATATCACTGCCTTTAGTGTCTTACCGATTCGAACTACCGAAAAACAACCATCGATGAGATTCAACGCCCCACTACTATTTCTATTAGGCATCGGTTTTTTCTCTTGCCAGACTGAAAATTCTAAACAGAATGAAGCACCCGCCAACACCCAGACGGTTGTTCAGGAAACTTCTTCGCAAACCAACGTACTAACTTCAGCTAGACCCGACGGAGAAAATCCCGAAGGGATGGTGTGGATACCCGGTGGGCAGTTCATTATGGGAAGCGACCACGAGACAGCGGCGAATGTTGAAGGACCAGCTTATCCAGTAGAAGTATCGGGTTATTGGATGGATACCCACGAAGTGACCAACGCTGAATTTCGTGAGTTTGTAGAAGCAACGGGGTACGTTACTGTAGCCGAGCGCCCTATCAACTGGGAAGAGATGAAAAAGCAACTTCCTCCCGGCACTCCTAAACCAGCTGACGAAGTGCTTCAGCCGGGTTCGCTAATTTTTGACCCTCCTAACCACGCCATCCCTTTGCACGATTACTCGCAGTGGTGGTCGTGGAAAATCGGTGCTGATTGGCGGCACCCCAAAGGTCCCGGTAGCTCTATTGAAGGAAAAGATAACTTTCCGGTCACCCATATTGCTTTTGAGGATGCCCAAGCTTACGCCGAGTGGGCGGGTAAGCGCCTTCCGACTGAGGCTGAGTACGAATTTGCTGCTCAGGGTGGTACCACCGGTCAAGCTTTTGCCTGGGGTGATGAACTTACACCTTCGGGTAAGTATCTAGCAAATTTCTTTCAAGGGGATTTTCCCCACAATAACGTAAGCACCGATGGCTTTGCAGGAGCATCACCCATCAAGAGTTTTCAGCCTAATTCTTACGGACTGTACGACATCATTGGCAACGTATGGGAGTGGAGCTCTGATTGGTACCGTCCCGATACTCACGAGCAGCAGAGTAAAATCACCGTATGCCGTAACCCTACTGGCCCCGCCCAAAGCTACGATCCGCAAGAGCCACTTACTCCTAAGCGAGTAATCAAAGGTGGTTCTTACCTATGTAGCGATCAGTACTGCTCCAACTACCGCCCCTCCGCCCGTATGGCCACCGCCGTAGATTCCGGTCAGGAGCATTTGGGCTTTCGGTGTGTGAAGGATGCGGGGTAGAACCCCTATAAGCGGTTTATGAGTAAGAGTAAACTTTTGCTGAAAATTACAGATAGCCCCAAAAATACCTCGTTCAATGAGTTCAAGTCACTGATAGAAGGATTCGGGTTTTCATTAGACAGCACAAAGGGAAATCATTAAATTTAGAAGCTGTTTGAGTTAACTCTTCTTGTTTCTTAGGAATCTTTTTCCGCCACTCGTCGGCTTTTTTTCGCACCGTAGCGTAGGCTACGCCACTCAAAAAGAGCCTAGATTGACAAAAAATCTCTCCTAATAAATCAAAAAATATAACTCAAACAGCTTCTTATACTCATCCAGAAATCAATGAACTTATCAATATTCAAAACGTAAATGGTAGTGCTAAGCCCTATCAGATTAGGCAGTTTCTAACACTATCGGAAGGCCACCCGGTTAAAAAGTATAATTTATACTTTAGAGGAAACATGAAAGACTATCACATCAATATCTTTTACAGTGATGAAGACGAAGGCTATATTGCCGATATACCAGATTTGGTATCCTGCTCTGCTTTCGGAGAGACGGCTGATGAAGCATTATCCGAAGTTCTTCTGGCTAAAGATGCTTGGATAGAAGCTGCCAAAGTGAATAAAAAGTAAATCCCTTCTCCTAAATACCGCCTGGTAATCTATCAGGTTTCTGCGTAACAGGATAAGCTATACCGTTTCGGTTTTTAGTAAGCTTCAAAAGCAGTTTAAGCATCCTACTAAGCCTGGTCAAGTAACCGTCCCCCACATGGAATGCCTGATCACGGCTCAAATATAGACCTCGCGAAAGGAACTGAAAATAGTATTCTAAATCAGGCCAGACTGAAGTAGGTATACTATTAACGATTCCTTGCGTTTTTTGCAACGGATTGCATAAGGAATTTGGACAACCAAAGCAGGTTTTGTATCTTCCCCAACAGCTTTTCCTATTTATGATACAACTTAACCGTCGGCAGTTTCTTCAGCAGTCATCAACCGCTGCTAGTCTGCTCCCTTTGGTGCCTATGTCTTCTGCCATTTTTTCATCTGCATCGCTAAAAAAAATCACGATTGATCAGGTAAGCTCTACCTTTGAGCGGGAGCCACTCGCCACACCTTATGGCTTTAAAGGTGGTTATATGACGGATGTTTGGCAAGCAGTGGCTCGGCTACAAAGTTCATCAGGAAAGCACAGCGTGGGACTAGGTACGCAGAACACACTTTGGTCAGATTCTAAAATATTTCTAAATCACTCCGAAAGTGGGGGTAATGCGCTCATGTATGCCATGACCGAAAAAGGCGTGCAGCTTGCTAAAGGTCAATCGTTTACTACTCCTATTGAGCTTCAAGAAAATATTCTGGAAGAAGTGTACGCCTACGGTAAAAAAGTTACCGATAATCCTAACCTAAGAAAAACGTTCGCACTTAATGCATTAGTAGCGGTAGATAATGCTGCTTGGTTACTGTATGCCTACGAAAATGGGATCACTGATTTTGATGCCATGATTCCGGAAACGTATCGTTCGGCACTATCGCATCGGCACGAAGGAGTAGTAAGTGTGCCTTCGTTTTCCTTTGCCACGCCGGTGTCGCAGATGAAGGAGTTGGTAGACGATGGCTACTTCTTCCTGAAAATTAAATTAGGGCACCCAGGTACTCAGCGGGAGATGTTGGATAAAGATAAAGCTAAGCTCACGGAGATTCATGAGACCATTGGGCAAGGTGAAACATCCTACACCACCGATGGCAAGATTCCTTACTACTTTGACATGAATGGGCGCTACGAGGAGAAAGATTCACTATTAGAACTGCTAGATCACGCTCAAAAAATTGGGGCTTTCGATCAGATTGTAGTGGTAGAAGAACCTTTTCCTGAAGAAAACGAATCTCAGGTAGATGATGTGGGCGTTCGGGTAGCGGCGGATGAAAGTGCCCATACCGAAGAAGATGTGATTACGCGTATTCAGATGGGATACAACGCTATTGCTCTGAAGCCAATTGCTAAAACGTTGAGCATGACGCTGAAGATGGCTAAGGTAGCCCACGAGCAAAATATTCCTTGCCTATGCGCTGACCTAACGGTGAATCCGATATTGGTAGACTGGAATAAAAACGTGGCGGCCCGTCTGGCAGCTTGGAAGGAATTTCCGGGAATGGGATTAATGGAAAACAATGGCCATCAAAACTACCGCGACTGGCAGGAGATGCTTTCTTACCATCCACACGCCGATGCTGATTGGGTGAAGGCCCAGGGAGGAGTTTTTAAGCTGGGTAAAGATTTTTACCAAAAAAGTGGCGGAATTTTTCAAATGTCAAACCATTATCAGGCTCTGTTTGACCCGAACAAAAGTTGATGAATAATGATTAGTGAGCAATGAATGATTTGCAGCGGAAAAAGGGAGGAAGATAAAATAAGAAATATGAGAAGTGAAATATAAAATATTGTAAGTCGGAAGGTGAATGGACACTATAGACTGTCGACCGTGGACTAAAGACAAGTAACAGTTGACCATCAAATAATTGAACCAATAACAATCAAACAATTATAATCTATGAGAATCTTTTTTTTGTACGGTGCTACTCTATTTTTACTATACAGTTGCGGGCCATCTTCTAACAACTCAGCCGATACGGTTGAAGAAACTAGTCCGGCGGAGGTAGCCGTTGTAGCCGAAGAAACAGGCGATAATACCTTAACCGATCAAGAGCAGCAAGATGGCTGGACTTTACTATTTGATGGTCAGTCGACTAATAACTGGCGCGGAGTACATAAAGATGCTTTCCCGGAGCAGGGCTGGAAGATAGAAGATGGGCAACTAGCCGTATTGTCTTCAGATGGGGCTGAATCGCAGAACGGAGGCGATATTGTGACCAAAAACGAGTACGACAATTTTGAGTTTCAAGTGGATTTCAAGCTAACCGAAGGAGCTAATAGTGGTATTAAGTACTTCGTTACGGAAGGATACAAC
>CAKZPJ010000056.1 GCA_937138955.1 uncultured Flammeovirgaceae bacterium
GTATGGCTGGAAGGTGAAGCGTTCTTCCGGGTTAATCGGCTCACATCGCAGCAACCCTTAAAGTTTGTCGTCCATACCCAGTCCCTGGATATAGAAGTGCTGGGCACCACCTTTAACGTGAACACCCGCCCCAAGGCTACAAAAGTAATGCTGACCGAGGGAAAAGTGAAGCTAAAGCTGCCAGTTCGGGAGCATCTGTACCTACAGCCTGGTGACTTAGTCACATATTCTGAGAAAGAAATTACCACCAAGCGGGTGAACCCTGATTCGTATACCGCCTGGAAGGAGAAGCAGTTGAAGTTGGATAATTCGCCTCTAGCCGAAGTAGCGCAGATCATTGAAGATACCTACGCGGTGGAGGTGCACCTGGCTAGTAAAGACCTATCTAAGATAGCGGTGAGCGGAACCCTACCTTCCGATAATTTAGATATTCTCCTGCAGGCCATGACAGTCTCATTAGACCTGCGTATTCGGCAGGAAGGGCAGGTAATCACTATCCAAAGAAGATAAGCACCTATCGCTTATATACGTTTTGACCTATTTAATATTTATGCTATGAAAGCTATTATACGCTCTCTTGTAGAGATAAGCCTCGTACTTGTTTTCGCCAGTCAGCCAGGCCGGGCGCAAACGTATCCATCAGTAGCGACCGCCCAGGCGATCCAGGTTTCACCAATTCCCACGTCAGAAGTTAAACGGATCGCCCTTAAAACATTGATCGGCACGCTGGAAAAACAGTACGATATTTTCTTCTTTTATCCGAGTAATCTAGAGAATAAACAGATTACTGTTTATCCGCGGCGGGCGGGCGAAACTTTGGATGTATTTTTGAACAGGACACTTCATGCTTCCCAGTTAGGTTACGAAAAACTCAATACGCGCCATCGGGCCATCAAACCGGTGCCAGAACCCAGCAGTCAACCCACTCGCCTAGAACCCACCGGTCCAGCCGCCATCGTACATCCCTCACCCAATTTTAGGCAACCTATCCAGACCAAGATAGCTACCAATCAGGTAGACCGAACAGTCAGCGGCACGGTTCGCTCGGAAGAGGGGGCAATACCCGGAGTGAATGTGCTGCTTAAGGGCAGTAGCACCGGTACCATCACCGACATACAGGGCAACTACCAAATTGAGGTACCAGACGAAGGCGGCATCTTGGTATTTTCCTTCATTGGCTTCGCAGCGCAGGAGATCAAAATCAATTCCCGTTCGGTCATCAACGTAGTACTGCTACCTGATGAGCAGCAACTCGACGAAGTTATTGTGACGGCGGTGGGCATCGCCCGGGAAAAAAAGGCTTTGGGCTACGCGGTGGCCGAGATAAAGGGAGAAGTGTTGGCGCAAAAGTCGGAGCCCGATCCGGTACGCAGCCTCTCCGGCCGGGTGCCAGGAGTGAACATCAATTCGGGCGGGGGCTCAGTGGGCGGCAATACCAATATTACGATTCGGGGAAGCTCGTCGCTTACCGGAAACAACCAACCCCTTTTTATTGTAGACGGCGTCCCTTTTGATAACTCAACCCTAGGCGGAGGGTTCTCTAACGGCAACGTTGTTACGAACCGGGCCTTTGATCTGGATCCCAACAATATTGAGACAATGACAGTGCTCAAAGGAGCGGCTGCCTCCGCCCTATACGGTTCCCGTGCTGCCAACGGCGTAATTGTGGTTACCACCAAAGCGGGCCGAACCGGTAGCCGACGGGGTACCGAGGTTACCTTCAATTCTTCCTACAGCCTCGAGGAGGTCGCCTCACTGCCCGACTACCAGTATACTTTCGGGCCAGGGGGTGGGCAAATTCTGGTTCCTGGGTTTTTCGGCTCAATGGGGCCCCGCTTCTCTGACTTAGAGACTATCTCCCATCCCTACGACCAGCCGCAGTTGGCCGAGGCTTTTCCGGAGTACCAGGGAGTTGATATACCCTTCGAGCCCCGCCGAGGCCAGGTAGAGGAATTCTTTCGAACGGGCCGGGTGTTTGAAAACGCCATCAACGTGACCACCGGTAACGAAACCGCCAATCTTACTGCCGGATTAAGCTACACGCAAAACGACGGCTTTATCCCGAACAGTGAAGTGGAAAGAATCAACGTGAACATCGGTGGTAATGCCGTGCTGGAAAACGGCTTGTTTATCAGCGGAACGATTAACTACGTTAATACCGAACAATTGACCCCTCCGGTTCGCCCGGGTATTTTGGGGAGTACGTCTATTATGGAACGTGTCTTGCTGATTCCGACTCATTATGCCTGGATGAACCTTCCGTATCAAAACCCGCTGGACGGCAGTAGCGTCTACTACCGGAACGGGGTAGACAATCCGCGCTGGGTCACTGATAATGCGTACTACGAAAGTAAGGTCAACCGCTACTACGGCAAACTTCAGGCGGGCTTTGATATCACAGATTGGCTGACGGTATCATACCAGGCCGGGTTCAATGCGTACACTGATCGCCGCACCAACTTTGTCTCCCAAGGGTCAGCCAACGTCGACTTTGCTAACGGAATTTTGGTAAACACTACCTTTTATCGCGAAGAGTTGGACGGCACCCTACTCATCACCGCCGACCGCACCGTGGCCCCCGACCTGAACCTAAGAGCGA
>CAKZPJ010000057.1 GCA_937138955.1 uncultured Flammeovirgaceae bacterium
CAAGTTTTATTGATGCCACTTATGAAGGCGATCTAATGGCTAGGGCGGGTGTTTCATACACTATTGGTAGAGAAAGCAACGATAAGTACGATGAGCTGTACAATGGAGTCATTCCGGGGCGGGTTTCTGGTCCATACGGTAAGGCAACCAGAGAACGAGAGTGGTCAGTAAACGTAGATCCGTACGTCACTCCGGGTAGGCCTTCCAGCGGATTGCTGCCGGAGGTAAACGGTGTCGGACACGCAGTTGCCGGGACCGGAGATGATAAGGTACAAGCTTACTGTTTCCGCCTTTGTCTGACCCAAAACATAGATAATCAACTGCCCTTGTACGAACCCGAAGGGTATGACCCTGCCCGGTACGAACTCATGGCCCGGCTACAAGCTCTGGAACCCTGGCAGAGACTACGAAATGGATTTATTATATCTAGCATGCCCCGGGGAAAAACAGACATTAACAACTATGGTTTGGTCGGTTTCTCATCCAATTACGTAGGTAAGAACTTTGATTATCCGGGGGCTGACTACGAAACGAGAGCTAGCATTTGGGATGAGCATAAAAAGTACCAGCAAGGCCTACTCTGGTTTTTAGCTACGGATGAACGAATTCCGCAGCACATCAGACAGGAAATGCAGTCCTGGGGGTACTGCCGGGATGAGTTTCTGGATACCGGCGGATGGCCTCATCAGCTATACATCCGGGAGGCTCGACGAATGGTGAGTGACTTTGTCATGACCGAGCATGAGTGTGTAGGGAAAAGAAAAATTGAGGATGGCATTGCGATGGGCGGGTACGCCCTCGATTCTCACGTTGTTCAAAGAGTAGTGGTGGATGGGCACGTAGAAAACGAAGGTAACATTTCTATCTACGGCTTTGATCCGTATTATATTTCGTACCGGGCCATGACCCCTAAGAGGGAAGAGATTAATAACCTGTTGGTACCGGTATGTCTATCTTCATCCCACGCTGCCTACGGTTCATTACGTATGGAACCAGTATTTATGGCCTTAGGACAATCGGCCGGAGTAGCCTCTTACTTAGCTACAGATAGCGACGTATCCGTACAGGAGGTTGATGCTGGCGCTATTCAAAATCAACTGATTAAAAATCCTCTGGTCAATAAGAAAATACCCCGGGAATTTGCTAAAATACTACCTTTTAAAAAATAACGACTTTCTGCTTTTACTATAGAATATGAGATACTGCAAAAAAGATATGATTCCGATTCTACGATTTACTGCCGGGTTACTACTTATTCTTGGTATAGCCTGCCACCCCGAAGACGTAACTGGGCAGAACTCAGACAAACCCAACATTCTCATCATTCTAGCTGATGATCTAGGTTACGGTGATTTAGGTAGCTATAATCCCAACTCACTTATTCCCACTCCTAATCTAGATCGGTTAGCTTCCGAAAGTATTCGCCTGACGGATGCTTATTGTCCGGTAGCCGTTTGCTCCCCATCGCGTTATTCACTCATGACCGGTCGCTACTCTTTCCGCAGTTGGAAGAATGCAGTAATGGCCAACTACGAACCTTCTCTGATTGAAGACGAGCTACTGACCCTACCCGAAATGCTCCAGGAAGCAGGTTATACTACCGCTGGTTTTGGCAAGTGGCACCTGGGTACCACCTTCCCTACCACTGATGGTAATAAGCCCGTCGGCTACGGAAAGTTCCGAGCCGATGACAACGGGGCTAACCTAGCGTTGAACCAGCCTGTCAGTGATGGCCCCCTAGATCATGGCTTTGATCACTGGATGGGGTTTAGCTGCGCCAGCGAGTGCTGGGTACTGGAAGACAAACAAGTAATGGGCTACCTAAAGCATGATTACTATACGGTAGAAGATGCTTCGGGTACAGAACGTTTGCAGTCCTTCACCATGCAAGAATACCTCCCCTTTATTACCGAGCAGACGATAAGTTATCTAGATAATAGGGAAAAAGACAGTGAGCCATTTTTTGTGTACTATTCTCCCTACGTACCGCATATTCCATTAGCAGTAAATGAACCCTTCATAGGCTCTACCCAGGCCGGACTGTACGGCGATTTTGTGCACGAATTAGATGCTTACGTGGGCAAACTTTTAAAAGCACTGGATAGCTTACGACTTGCTGATAATACAATCGTACTATTTGCCAGCGATAACGGATCACACTTTGATATTGCTTCTAATGAAATTGCCATGGAAACCGCCCGCAACCAGCCTTTTTCTGTAGATACTGCCTCGCTGTCCGGTCCGGTTCACTACCCGAATGCCCCACTACGGGGAACTAAAAGAGATGTCTGGGAAGGAGGGGTGCGAACTCCGTTGATTGCTCGTTGGCCCAATCACTTTCCTAGAGGAGCAGTCAGTAGCGAACTATTTGCGCTGAACGATATGCTTGCCACCTTAGCGGCTCTAGTAGATTATGAGCTTCCCGATGATTCGGCGCAGGATAGCTATAACCTGCTACCGGTACTGAGAGGCAACCAAGGTACCCGGGAGTCAGTGGTGGTTAAAGCAAGCAAAAGCCTTTATGGCTTGCGGCAGGGTCAATGGAAATATATTCAAGGTACAGATGGGCGACCGCCTCAGCTATATGATCTTTCCGTAGATGAAGCGGAATCAGATAATTTATACGCTTCACAATCCGAAGTGGCGAAGGAAATGGAACAAAGATTAAACGAACTACTGAATAGCGAGCGGACCGCTCCCCACCTTTAGTTCTCCGTACTAAATCACTATTTCATTAATCAGCGAAAAAAACACCTCATAAAATGAACCCAAACAAGTGATAAGTTCTACTAAAAATCGCTGCTTTTCAATAACCCTCTGGTTAGCTACTTCTCTTTTTTTAGCGACTCATCAAGCGAAAGCTGAAGAGCGTCCCAACTTCATTGTCATTATGGCCGATGACTGTACCTTCCGAGATCTGCAAGTGTACGGCGGGCAAGCCCAAACTCCCAACCTGCGGTCATTAGCCAGCGAGGGGATGAAGTTTAATCGTTGCTTTCAAGCAACCGCCATGTGCGCCCCTACGCGGCAAAACCTGCTCACCGGATTGTATCCGGTAAAAAATGGGGCGTACGCTAATCACTCTGAATCTCACGCCCACGTAAAAAGCATCATCCATCACCTGCAACCAGCTGGTTATCGGCTGGCACTTACCGGAAAACGGCATATCGGTCCAGAAGCCGTCTACCCCTTTACCTTCTCGGAAAATACGACTGATCCGGATATGAATTTCATTAGCCAATTCATTGACGAAAGTAAGCAGGCGAAACAACCCTTCGGCATATTTGCTATGAGCAGTTCTCCCCACGTGCCCTGGACGCACGGTGATACCTCACAATATTCCCCAGAAAGCATACAACTCCCCCCTTATCTGGTAGATACCGAAGACACCCGCCACGCCTACGCTAAGTATCTAGCAGAAATCAGTTATTTTGATCAGCAAATAGGGCAAATCCTAAAACTTATCAACGAGCATCAGGTACGGGCAAACACAGTGGTGCTCGTACTAAGCGAACAGGGCAGTCTATTTCCTTTCGAGAAGTGGACCTGCTACGATGCCGGACTACGTAGTGCTCTGATTGTTCGGTACCCTGAGGTGATACCCGCCGGGACTGAAACCGACGCGATGGTGGAATATGTTGACATTCTACCGACCCTGTTAGACTTCGCTCAAACTTCACCAGTGAGCGAACTGGACGGAAAGAGCTTCAAAGAAGTGTTGCTGGGTCAGCAGCAGAAACATAAAGACTATGTTTTTGGAATTCAGACCACCCGAGGCATCAATAATGCTACTCAGGCCTACGGCATCCGTTCGGTGAGGAACGACTCCCTGAAATATATTGTCAATCTCTTTCCCGAAAACCGCTTTGAAAATGCCCTAACTATGGATCCGTCAGCATGGTCACCCCGCCGATTGACCTATCTTTGGTGGATACAATCGTGGCGAGAGAAAGCGGCTGTGGATAGACGCGCTTTCGCGATATGGGAACGGTACCAGAAGCGTCCGCCCGTAGAACTATATAATACCAAAAACGATCCTTTCGAGCTCGTCAACTTAGCATATAATCCCGTTTATCAGCCGGTAATCAACATACTTTCCGAAAAACTCGCCACTTGGATGCAATCCCAGGGTGATGAGGGACGGGAAACCGAGTTAAAAGTGCCTATTCGATAGAGGCTATTTGAAGAATTGATACTACTAAACAGAACAATTAACCATGTTAAAAATGAACCCTACCCAACCTGAAATGCTACGTTTTTGTGCTTTTCTTTTCGTATTCGCCCTATTCTTTGGTGGCTCACTCAATCGAGAGCCGGTTGTAAAGAATTATCAGGCTGATATTATCGTTTACGGTGGAACCGCTGCCGCCGTAACGGCTGCCGTGCAAGCTAAAAAAATGGGCAAGTCCGTCATTATGGTTTCACCGGATGAGCATCTTGGTGGTCTTTCGTCGGGAGGCTTAGGCTTTACTGACACTGGCGATAAAAGTGTGATCGGCGGTTTAGCCCGTGAATTTTACCATCGCGTATATATGCATTATCAACAATCAGAAGCTTGGAAGTGGCAGAAAAAATCGGAGTACGGCAATAAGGGGCAGGGAACCCCGGCTATTGATGGTAACGAACGAACCCAATGGATTTTTGAGCCCCACGTAGCCGAACAGGTTTTTGAAGACTTCATCGCCGAGAACGATATAGAAATCTATCGGGATGAATGGTTAAATCGGGATGAAGGGGTGACGATGAATAATGACCGGATAGAATCTATTGAAACGCTAAATGGTAATGTGTATACGGGAAAGATGTTCATTGATGCTACCTACGAAGGTGACCTGATGGCCGCAGCCGGAGTGAGCTACCACGTAGGGCGGGAAGCCAATAGCGTATACAATGAGGAGTGGAACGGAGTGCAAACGGGTGTGTTGCATCATCACCACTGGTTTAGAAATGATATAAGCCCCTACCAAGTGCCGGGTGATGCTAGCAGTGGACTGCTTCCTCTCGTATCAGCCGAAGATCCAGGGGTGTATGGTTCGGGCGATAATAAAATCCAGGCTTACTGCTTCCGCATGTGCCTTTCTAACCATCCTGACAATCGGGTACCCTTTCCTAAACCCGCCAACTATGATGCAGCACGCTACGAGCTATTAGCGAGAGTGTACGAGAAAGGTTGGGATAGAACATTCGGTAAATTTGACCCGATACCGAATCGAAAAACCGATACGAATAATCATGGTCCCGTCAGCACTGACTACATTGGGATGAACTACGACTACCCGGAAGCTACGTATGAGCAGCGCAAAGAAATTATTAAGGATCATGAGTTGTACCAGAAAGGACTGATGTACTTTATTGCCAACGACCCTCAGGTGCCGGAAAATGTCCGGCAAGAAATGCAAACCTGGGGATTGGCCAAGGATGAGTTTACCGATAATGGCAACTGGCCTCACCAATTATATATTCGGGAAGCAAGAAGAATGGTTGGTGAGTACGTAATGACCGAAAATGATGTGCTAGACAAAAGAGAAACTCCTGGCTCGGTAGGAATGGGTTCATATACGATGGACTCCCACAACATTCAGCGCTACGTAAAACCGGATGGCTACGTGCAGAATGAAGGCGATATTGGTGTAAAAGTACCGAAGCCTTACACTATTGCCTACCAATCGTTGACTCCTAAGCGAGAGGAATGTCAAAATTTGCTAGTACCAGTTGCAGTTTCTAGTTCGCACATCGCCTTTGGCTCAATTCGGATGGAGCCGGTGTTTATGATTTTGGGGCAAAGTGCCGCCACCGCGGCGGTATTATCATTAGAAAATAATCTAGCGGTTCAGGATTTGGATTATCAACTGTTAAAAAAACGTCTGGTTGACGATAAACAAGTATTACAGTAGTATCTTACCAACTCAACTTCAACTGACTACCTATTTATGAAAAGTTCCCTTATTCTCTCTCTTCTTCTTTTCGTCTTTTCCTGTACTTCCCAGCCCGCTGAGCAGTCCGATGACACCTACGATATTGTCGTTTATGGTGGTACGTCGGGCGGGATTGCTGCTGCTATTCAAGCTGCTCGAATGGGTAAATCCGCCGTATTAATCGAGCCTTCTAACCGTCTGGGTGGACTAACCACCGGCGGACTAGGGCAAACTGATATCGGTAACAAACAGGCTATAGGCGGTATCTCGCGCGAGTTCTATCAAAATATCCGAGCCTACTACGATGATTCTGCACACTGGCGGTGGCAAGAAAAAACCGAATACTTAGATGGTGGTCAGACCCGCACCAAAGCAGGCGAAGACGCTATGTGGACTTTTGAGCCCTCGGTTGCTCTAGAGGTGTACCAGCAAATGTTAACCGATGCTGGAATTGAGGTAGTGATGAACGAACCATTGAATCGCGAAAGCGGTGTTGCCAAACAGAATGGACAGATTACTCAAATTACCACCGAAAGTGGTATTACTTACGCTGGAAAGATGTTTATTGATGCTACCTACGAAGGCGACTTAATGGCTGCTGCTGATGTAGACTACTTCGTAGGTCGCGAAGCAAACGAACGTTACGGTGAAACCTACAACGGAGTGCAGTTGCTCGATGGTCATCAGTTCCCCGATGGGGTAGATCCCTATATTACTCCGGGTGACTCTAGCAGTGGTATAGTGTGGGGAATTAGTACCGCTAGTTTAAATGAACAAGGCAGTGGCGATGCGCTGGTGCAAGCCTACAATTTTCGTATTTGCCTGACCGATGTTGAGGAAAATCAAGTACCGATTACTCGCCCAGATAATTATGACTCTTCTCGTTATGAACTATTAGCTCGCTTGTTCGAAGCACAGCCTGATATGCGAGAGATAAATCAGTATTTCATCTGGAGCCGGATGCCTAATGCTAAGACGGACATCAATAATCGCGGCGGTTTCTCTACTGATATGATTAACTGGAGCCATAACTATCCCGAAGCTAGCTACGAAGAACGCCAGGAAATCATCAAAGCTCATCAGGATTATACCCAGGGACTGCTTTATTTCTACACTACCGATTCGCGCGTACCAACGGAGTTGCAAGATGAAGTAAAACGTTGGGGCTATCCGAAAGATGAGTATGCTAATAGCAGCAACTGGTCGCCACAACTCTACGTACGCGAAGCTCGTCGCTTAGTAGGTGAGCATGTGATGACTCAAGCTCATTGTCAGGGTGATGAAGTAGTAGATGACCCCATCGGTATGGCGGCTTACACCATGGATTCGCATAATTGTCAGAGAATCATAACTGATGGGCAGGTAAAGAACGAAGGCAATGTGGAAGTGGGTGGCTTCCCCCCCTACCCGATTGCGTACCGATCCATTCTACCCAAGCAAAATCAGGTCAGCAACCTACTGGTACCAGTTTGTCTATCGGCCAGTCATATCGCTTTTGGCTCTATTCGGATGGAACCAGTTTTTATGGTGTTAGGACAATCAGCTGCCACCGCAGCAGCAATGGCACTTGAAGCTGAGCAAGGTATCCACGAGTTAGACTACAACCAGCTTCGTGAAAGACTCTTAACTGATAAACAGATTTTAGCAAACTAAGAGTGCAGTCAGATTACACCACCCGATGAGTTTTAACATAATCAGGGTCAATCGTGATGCCTAGACCCGAACCGGTAGGTACCTTGATTACTCCGTTTACGCTGGTAAACGGCTCTGCCTTACTGGTTATAGGTATCAGAGTACCATTAGCGTCTTTGGTCTGAAACATTTTGAATTCGTGAAATTCTGCCGTCGCGGGGCACACCGATACCATTTGCAGTAAGTACACATAACCCAGTCCACCCGCTGAGATGTGCGGGGTGATTTGCAAACCGGCGGCTTCTACCATGCGGGCCACTTGCATCGTGCGAATCATCCCCCCAAAGTAAAACAGGTCGGGTTGCAGAATCTGAAAAACTTCTTTCCCAATAAGATAGCGAAAGGCATGCATGCCAAACTCTTCTTCTCCTCCCGCCATGGGAATAGTGAGTGCTTCTTCTACCAGTTTCTGCTCTTCGTACCAATCCCAGGGTACCGGCTCTTCGTAGAAATAATAGTTGTACTCCTCTAAAATTTTACCGATACGAATCGCTTCTTCAACCGAGTACGATCCATTGCCATCGATCATCAGATTCATGTCGTCCCCGAACTTCTCTCGAGCCATTCGGATCAGCTTTTCGGTTCGGCCGGGTGCATTATCAATATCGCTAGCCAGGTTATCTCCTCTACCGGCGCGTAGTTTAATGGCTTTGGCCTCAGTTTTCAAATAATCCTGGTACATTAATTCTAAGGATTCCTCCGGTTCCTTATTTCTAAACTCCCATAAATAATGCCCCAAGTAGATAGGTATCTCCGGGTTGCGTAGTGGTCCTAGCAACTGCCCTGCCGGCAGATCAGCGATATTACCTAGCATATCCAGGATGGCAAATTCAATCACTGCAATTTGTACGTTGAGCGGGATACCTTGTCGCTTTACATTACGTTCGGCAGCGTTGAAAACCAGTAGATCCAGATCGCGCGCATCCTTGCCCAGAAAAAAACCTTTCAGATTGAGGTTAAACATAGGGTAACTCGACTGGGCGATGAATGGATGACCAATTGCTAAGCCAACTGCTCCATCTTGGGAGTGAACTCGGCAAATAGTGTTATTCCTATCGCGCAATAATTCTAGAGTTTCAATGATAACCGGGCTAGAGAAAAGCTCTCGTAGGAGTACTGGTTTACTGCGCGCTGCATCCAACACCGAATAGTCCGTAGCAGGCTTCTTTGCGTCCGATTTTGGGGTAGACTTACAGGACTGAAGGGAAAGCAGTGCCGAACTGCTTCCGGTTACAGCTGCGGCTTTTAAGAATTTTCTTCGGTTGGTCTTCATCGTTCTAAAGTAGGTTGCTCAAGCGTACGGTGAACAATGTAAGAAACTTTAGGGTATTTGGAAGGCTCTTTTCTAACGGTGAGATTTACAAAAAACCGTTTAGTGATTGTCAGCCAAAAATAGACGCTCGGATAACCCGATTGTTCATCTCCGCAATATTGGTAATAGAAATCGCCTCGGGGCACTCCACTTCACAGGCTCCGGTAAACGTGCAGTGACCAAATCCCTCCTCCTGCATTTGTTCCGTCATCGCCAAGACACGCTGATGCTGCTCGGGCTTGCCTTGTGGTAGGGAGTTTAAGTGATTGATCTTAGCCGAAGTGAACAAGGCGGCCGACGAGTTCTTACAAGTTGCCACACAGGCTCCGCAGCCGATACAGGCGGCCACATCCATTGCCTTGTCAGCAATCTCTTTTCCAATAGGCACCGCATTAGCTTCGGGAGCCGTACCGGTTTTAGCACTGATGTAACCACCTTGCTCGATAATCCTATCAAAGGCCGAGCGGTCGACCACCAAGTCCTTAACCACCGGAAAACTATCCGCCCGCCAAGGTTCTATTACAATAGTTTCTCCGTCTTTAAAACTACGCATATGTAATTGGCAGGTAGTCATATTGTCGTGAGGACCGTGGGCTCGGCCGTTAATAAATACTCCGCACTGACCACAGATACCTTCTCGGCAATCGTACTCAAAGGCAATCACTTTTTCGTTCTTTAGCACCAGCATTTCATTTAAGTGATCTAGGGCCTCAAGAAAAGACATATCTTCTGTAAGCCCATCTACTTCATAGTCTTTCAGTTGTCCCTTATCATTCGGACTTTCTTGTCGCCATATTCGGAATGTGACTTTCATAGTTGTCTATTTATAGCTTCGTACCGTTGGTTCAATAAATTCAAAATCCAGAGCCTCTTCGTGATGCTTAAACTGGTCTTGGCTATACTCCCAAGCCGAAACATAAGAGTACACATCATCTACCCGAATGGCTTCACCGTCTGGAGTCTGAAATTCTTCCCGGAAGTGCGCGCCACAAGATTCTTCTCGGTTCAGCGCATCAGTGCACATCAGTAATCCCAGTTCAATAAAATCGGCGAGCCGAAGAGCTTTTTCTAGTTCGGTGTTCATTTCCTTATCATGACCAGTTACTTTTACATCGCTCCAGAAATTGGCTTTGATCTGAGTGATCTGCTCAATAGCTCGCTCTAGTCCGGCTTCATTGCGGCTCATTGCACATTCTTGCCACATAATTTTGCCCAGCTCCCGGTGGAAGTGATCCACTGTTTTAGTACCGTTCACCGCCAAAAGCCGATCAATATTTTCCTGCACCTCTTGTTCCACCTTCGCAAATTCCGGGTGATCCGTTGTTTCGTGCTCCTCTTTCAGGGCTTTGGCTAAGTAGTTATTAATAGTATTGGGCAGAATGAAGTAGCCGTCTACGCTGGCTTGCAACAAGGAATTAGCTCCCAGACGGTTAGCTCCATGATCCGAAAAGTTACACTCCCCGACCGCGTACAATCCAGGCACGGTGGTCATCAACTCGTAGTCTACCCATAAACCACCCATCGAGAAATGAGCGGCCGGTGATATCTGCATCGGCTCATGATAAGCATCAATCCCAGTGATCTTTTTGTACATTGTAAACAAATTACCGTAGCGATCTTGAATCGTATCCAGTCCAAATTGCTGGATAGCGTGCTTAAAATCCAGGTACACAGCATTCTTCAGTCGGCCCACGCCGTGCCCCGCATCAATGCGCTCCTTGGCTGCTCGAGAGGCAATATCGCGGGGAGCTAGGTTCCCAAAACTGGGGTAGCGACGTTCCAGGTAATAATCTCGTTCCTCTTCGGGAATATCATTAGCTTTCCGGTTATCGTCTTTATTCTCAGGCACCCAAATGCGGCCATCGTTACGCAACGATTCTGACATCAAAGTCAATTTAGACTGGGCTTCACTGGACTGCGGGAGAGCCGTAGGGTGTATCTGAGTGAAACTGGGCGAAGCGAAGTAAGCTCCTCGCTTATGCGCTTTCCAAATCGCGCTTCCGTTGCAACCAATCGCCAAAGTAGATAGCCGGAATACCCGAGAGTATCCCCCAGTAGCCAGTACCACGGCATCGGCGGCAAATCGCTTGAGTTCGCCACTCTTCAGGTCGCGAGCGATGATACCCTTAGCTTTACCATCAATTACCACCAAATCCAGCATCTCGTGCCGAGTGAACATCGTTACTTTCTTCGCTCGGATCATTTTGTAAAGCTGAGAGTAGGCTGCGAGTAGCAACTGCTGACCGGTTTGTCCGCGAGCGTAGAAGGTGCGCTGTACCTGCACTCCACCGAAGCTACGGTTCACCAGCACTCCGCCGTACTCCCGAGCAAAAGGCACGCCCTGCTGGGTGAAGTGGTCAATCAAAGGAGCGGATAGTTCAGCCAATCGATAAACATTTGCTTCTCGAGAGCGAAAGTCGCCCCCCTTCAGCGTATCGTAAAACATGCGCCATACACTGTCGCCATCGTGCTGGTAATTCTTGGCAGCATTTACTCCCCCCTGCGCCGCCACCGAATGTGCACGTCGCGCTGAGTCTTGATAGCAGAAGCATTGTACCTCGTAGCCAAGTTCAGCCAACGTAGAAGCCGCCCCAGCCCCCGATAGCCCCGAACCCACTACGATCACTTTTAATTTTTTCTTGTTGGCCGGATTAATCAGACTACTCTTCGCTTGGTAGTTTCGCCACTTATCCTCTAGTTTCCCCTCGGGAATCTTTGCATTCATCTTAGTCATAGCCCTTTATTTGAAGTACACGATTACTGGAATGATTCCAAACCCAATAGAGATAATCGCCGCGTAGACTAACGAAACGTTTGTTAACACCCGTAATCCTTTGCGGTGATAGAAACCAAGTGTCTTAAAAGCACTTTTAAGTCCATGATTGAGGTGTAAACCTAATGGAACCATCAGTATGGTGTAGAATAAAACGTAGTAGATATTCTGAAATAAACTGTAGGTGACTTCGTACACATCTACGTTACCAGCTACATCAATACCTACACTCTCCCCTAAGCCTAATTTAACTTTTGCCCAAAAGTTAGCCAGATGAATGACAATAAACAGCAAAATAAAAATACCAATCAGACCCATATTTTGGGAAGTCCAGGTACTGTTTTCCTGATTGTGATTTACGACGTACTTATTCGGTTTAGCTTTACGATTTTTAAAGGTGACTATGGCAGCGTAAATTATATGAAAGATGATAGAAGCGTACAAAGCGTAAGCGACAATTTTAATTAGCGGGCTTTCCCGAAGGGTGGTAGAGTACGCATTGTACATCTCACGAGCCATTTCTTCTGGCAGTAGCAAAATAGCGTTGGCTGATAGATGCACTACTAGAAACATGCACAAAAATAATCCGGTGGCAGCGATAATTCCTTTTCTCAGAAACATGCTAAGCTTAGGTTGATAATATTTACAAACTTCGTTATAGTATTTTCCTGCTGTCATCTCAATGTTCCACAGCAAGAAGAGGCTCGTCAATTTAGGGCAACAGCATTACTATAAATTACTTGTCCCCTACGGAGTGGCAATACTGCCTAATTTATTTTACAATACACTGACATTTGTCACCAAAGTAAAGAACTTTCGTTAATCTTCGCTCTAAAAGAGCCTATCACCAATTGGACTACTTGAACATATACTCTATGCTAGGACGGATTATTATACAGAATTCTTAAAATAGAATACTGAACAAATTTGTGCCAAAATGAAACAACGCTTACCTTGGTTAGCATGGAAAAGCAAGAGGGTAATATTTTAATTGTAGATGATGACCAAGCGGTGCTCTACACGGCCAAACTCATCTTGAAGCAGTATTTCACCCACGTGCAAACCGAAGCTTCTCCTTCGCAAATTGCCAATCATTTGCAAAAGCAAGCCTACGATGTATTGGTACTGGACATGAATTTCGCCCAAGGAAAAACCAGCGGAAGAGAAGGGCTATTTTGGATTAAGCACGTGCGAGAGCTTGATCCTAAAGTTCAAATTGTGGTCACTACTGCCTACGGCGATATTGAGTTAGCGGTAACTGCCATGAAGGAAGGCGCGGTAGACTTTTTAACCAAACCCTGGGAAAAAGAAAAACTGGTAGCTACCGTAGCCTCGGTATGCCAATTGAGCCAATCTAAAGGTGAGGTAGAAAAGCTAAAACACCAGCAGCAAACGCTCAGCCATGACTTGGATAGTACCTTCTCCGAAGTCATTAGTGAAAGCCCGTCAATGCAGTCGGTATTTGACACCATCCAGAAAGTAGCTCAAACCGATGCCAATGTGCTGGTATTGGGTGAGAACGGAACCGGAAAAGAGCTGGTCGCCCGAGCAATTCACCGAGCTTCATTGCGAAACAAGCAGCCCTTTATAAAGGTAGATTTAGGCACCATTAGTGAGACGTTGTTTGAATCGGAACTCTTCGGCCACAGTAAAGGAGCTTTTACTGGAGCGGTAGATAGCCGGGTGGGTCGCTTTGAAGTAGCTTCGGGGGGCACGTTATTTTTGGATGAGATTGGTAACCTTTCTCCGGCATTACAGGCCAAGCTATTAACTGCTATTCAAAGCAAACAAGTAATTCGGGTAGGAACTAACCAACTTATTCCGGTAGATATACGCTTAATTAGTGCTACTAACCAACCGATTAATGAGTTGAGCGAAGGCAGCCAATCGCAGTTTCGACAAGATTTATTGTACCGGATTAATACGGTAGAAATCAATATCCCCCCGCTTCGTGAACGTTCAGAAGATATTCCTCTGTTGGTGAATTACTATTTGCGGTTATACGGCAGAAAGTACCAAAAGCAGCTCGATTTTATTCATCCAGCCGTTGCCACCTCCTTACAAAGCTACGCTTGGCCGGGTAACGTTCGGGAGTTGCAACACGCGGTTGAGCGAGCGGTGATTATGAGTGATAGCTCTAAACTAGAAGCTTCCGATTTTTTGGTTAATCCGCAACGACAGAAAAATAATAGCTCTAAAACTGAATCACTTAACATAAATGATGTAGAGAAACGAGCCATCCAAACAGCTATTCGAAAGCACCAGGGCAACCTTAGTAAAGCTGCCTCTGAACTTAATTTGGGTCGTAGTACATTGTACCGGAAGATGAAGAAATACGGGGTTTAGTAAGTTAGATTTTGGGGGTTAGATGATGGGTTTTGGTGTACTTGTGTGGAGTATTTTTGTGCTATTATGTTAGAGTACTTAGGTATTATAGTAGATGATATTGGTTGTAATCATATAACTCTCTACTATCCATTAATGCAGTTTTTTTGCTTCCCCCCTTTTGCAAAGGAGGTTAGGGGGATTTTTACGCCGATTTTGATGGCGCATAATTTACCATTTCTAGCATATACTTTACTTTCATAAACTGAGGTATTGGGTACGAAATAGCAATAATCCCCCTAGCCCCCTTCACCATGGGGGAGAGTATACTTGAGGATTTTATTGCTTACAGTATTACTGTAGATAGATGTAGAGTTTCATCCGAAATTATACAGGCAGAGATTTATCATTTTTCACCCAACAATCCCAATATGAGCAATGGCATCTCCTTGATGAAGAATGGGATCATTGTTCAAACCAATTATAAAGCCAGTAGCCGGAGATTTGATGGGTTCTTTGAAATCCCCGAAAGGATCAGTCATGTATCCTATCAGTTGTTTCTTTTTTACTTCAGCACCGTTGATCACCGCACACTGAAACATGCCGGATGACCGGGCGCGTACCCAGGAGGAACGGTTAACTAGTTGATTGTTATAGGTTGGCTCCGGGGCTTCGGCATCGGTGATTCCCAGATGTTTCATTACCCGAATAGCTCCGTTGACCCCCTGCTGAATGGCAAACTCATCAAAGCGCGACGACTCGCCCCCTTCGTAGACCAAAATTCTTTTGCCCCGCTTCGCTGCGGTTTGTCGCAAAGACTTAGGACGATACGTAGAATGCAATGTAAATGGAGCGCAGAATGCCTGGGCTAACCCTTGGTTCGTATCATCATTCATCATGCAGCGAATCTGCGGAAAGTTACTACGGTCGGCTCCACCGGTATGGAAGTCTAGTCCCACATCAATCTTAGGCAGAATGTCTTGCGTTAGATAATACGCTACTCGGGAGGCCAGCGATCCGTTTTTATTACCCGGAAAAGACCGATTTACATCCTTACCGTCGGGCACATAGCGAGAGAAATTGATAAAACCGTAAATATTAATAATCGGAATGCAGATGATGGTACCTACGGTTGGTTGGTTCAGCCCTTGCTCAACAATGCGCCGAACAATCTCTACTCCGTTTATTTCGTCGCCGTGTAATCCACCCATTAACAGTAGTACCGGCCCCGGTTCTTTCGCCCGGGCTACCGTAATATAAATGTCGATGGGAGACCGAGATGGTAGGCGAGAAATATTTACCTCCACCTTCTGGGTTACTCCGCGAGGGATGTCTACTCCGTTAAAAATCATATTTACAACCAGCCTAAGCCTTTACCTTATCTTTGGGAAGCCTCTTTTTAGACGCAGTTTGCTCAATATATTCAATGATTTTTCCGGCCACATCTACTTCGGTAGCATTCTCAATACCTTCCAGTCCGGGCGATGAGTTAACTTCCAGCACCATGGGTCCTCGTTTAGATTGGAGCATGTCAACTCCAGCAATAGCTAATCCCATGCATTTAGCCGCTTTCAGGGCGGTTTCCCGTTCAGCTCGACTAAGTTTTATTACGTTAGCTTGTCCGCCCCGATGAAGATTAGACCGAAACTCTCCTTCTTTGCCTTGCCGTTTCATTGCTCCCACTATTTTTCCGTCGACGATAAATGCTCGAAGATCAGCTCCCCCTGCTTCTTCAATAAATTCTTGCAGTATCACTCGGGTATTCAAGCTTTCAAAAGCTTCTACTACTGACGTAGCTGCTTTATCGGTTTCAGCTAGTACTACTCCTAATCCCTGGGTACCCTCCAGCAGTTTGATTACTACCGGCGCATGCCCAATGTGTTTGAGTACTTTATTCTCTTGTTTGCTGTAGTTGGTAAAAGCCGTTTTGGGAATTCCAATTCCCGATCGCGACAAAATCTGTAAGCTGCGCAGTTTATCCCGCGAACGAGTAATCGCCAGTGAATCTACTGCGCTAAATACCTTCATCATTTCAAACTGTCGAACAACCGCCGTACCGTAAAATGTAACCGAAGCTCCAATCCGAGGGATAACAGCGTTAATATCACTTAGGGTTTTCCCATCGTAAAAGATAGATGGCCCCTTATCATCCATAATAATATCACACTTTAAGTGATCTATCACTTGCGCTTCGTGACCACGCTGCTTTATCGCTTCTACCAAACGCCGGGTAGAATACAGTTTGGAGTTTCGAGATAATACGGCAATCTTCATAGCATGCGGGTTTTAAGGTTATAAGATATATTAACTTGCTGGACATCTACTAGATATCGTTTTCTCAGAAATTTTCGACCCAATAAAACGGGGTGTTTCATTTCTTTCCGGTCAGTTAATGAGAATTCAACGGTTCTTTTTTTATTGAAAATCACGATTACTGTCTTAATAGCATAGCGGTGTTCAGCCTGGCCGGTAGAGCTTTTTACGATCTTATCACTGAAGTCTCTTATCAATATTGGTTTATCATTGTATTCCGGGTGGGTGGGATCGAGCATATTGAAGGATAATATTTGTTGCCCGTCTTGATCAATTATTTCTACATGATGGCAGTGAAGGGCAGAACCATAGGCACCAGTGTCCACTTTAGCGTCAATATCAGAGAAACCCAGTTCGGGTAAATCTATTTTATCTTTTCTGCCAATTGTAATCATAAAAGTTAGCCGTGAGTGAACCCTCGGAACAAGAACGTCACTTTTAATCATGATATAAGCTTTTAGTTAGAAAAATATTTCTTAATCCATAGTTGATAGTCCACAGAAATAGTCATTTGTCCCCTGGTTTCGGGGTTTGGAGATTAGTCACTTGTCATTGTACATTGCTAATTGCTGACTGTATATTGTCAATTGCTTATGCACTACTATACTTTTCGCCTCTATATCGTTCTTCGCCTACTGCTAATTATTGGGTTAGGATATATGGCGGTTTACATACTTACTCAAACTCATTTCTGGCTGGTTTCCTTCTGGATTATACTAGCTGTACTTATCAGCATAGTTGAATTGCTGCGCTATATCGAGCGTTCGCACCGAGAGTTAGAAAATTTGGTAGTGGCTATTTCTCAGGGAGATTTTACTAATACGTACCAACAGCACTGGTACAAGTCGGGTGAGCTATTAGCCCATGCGTACAATCGGCTGGTGACTACCTATCAGCAGCTACGGCAAGAAAAGGAAAGTAATCATCAGTATCTGCAAAATGTTGTTGAGCACGTTTCAATAGCTCTCATTGGATTAAATCAACAAAATGAGGTTACACTGGTCAATCCAGCAGCGAAGCAACTTCTACAG